>JAGAUM010000135.1 GCA_017620795.1 Clostridia bacterium | reverse complement strand
TTTCCTTCCTGACCGACCACATAGGCGCGGTAGTTCCCGATGGCGATGCCGTCGTCTAACATATGCTCGAAGGTGCAGTTGGTGACAAGGGGACCTTTTCTCAACACCAGAGCATGGATGCCGTCTCCGTGGGAGCCGACCATTCGGGGCGAAATGGCGCCTAACGGTTTAGGTCCACGGGTGATGCGGACATTATCATAGTGGGTGCCACCTTCACCATATAAGTCGTTAAACGAGGAGTAGGAGCTCCAGGAAGTAAAGTTTTTAACAGTGTTGTTCTTACAGCCGCTCATGTAAATGGCACAGGAGGTGAGATAAGCAGGCGCTGCAATATAATCCCCTACCGTTGCGTTTCCACTTGCGGATACCGAGCGGGCGCTGTTCAGGCGATAGGTGTTGGGGCCTAATTTCTCATAAGAAGAAGGTGCGACAAGGTGCGAATCCATTTCTTTTAACAGACCGGTTTCCCCGTCAAAATAAGCGGTTTGCATGGAGACATCCATTTTCCCGCTTTCAAAATCGTGAGGATAACCTGGCTCCACCGTAATATCAAAATAGTATCCGTCGGGGTCTACATTATAAATTTGTCCTTGCATGATAGCGCCTTTTTCCCAATCCAAGGTAAACCCATCGAGGGTCACGTTCTCACAATCGCTCATGTAAAATCCATTAGCACTTTGGGTTTGCAAGAGCAAAATGACTCCCTCTCCGTTAATGGTGAAATCCTTCATGTTTTCCAGTCGGATGTGACCGCCTTTTGGGGTGGACTTGATGCGGTACGCGCCAGGGGCAATGGTGACTTCTTTTTCTCCTGCGGCATAAGCATCATTAATCATTTTGTTGATATCGACACCTTCATAAACGATGGCATCATAAACAGGAGAATACTCGCCTGCAGGAGTAAAGAGGGGAGTCTCCTCCAAAAACTTCTTCAAACGGGAGAACATAACTGCCGCTTCTCCACGGGTAGCAGAACCTTTGGCATTAAAGCTTCCGTCGGGATTGCCCGTAACGATACCCAGCTTTGCGGCTTTGCCGATGTATTCGTTTGCCCAAGGAGCAAAGGTTGCAGTGTCGGTAAAGGAATGGGCAGAGTCCACGGTGGTGCCACGCATCACGCCAATCAAACGCATGATGACTGCGGTCATTTCTTCACGCAGGATGGGCGCGTCAGGCAGTAACCGGTTGTCAACCACCATTTCGGGCGCCAAAATATCTGCCTTTTGGGCGGTGTGCGCCACTTTGGCAAACCATTGGCTTTCATCCACATCTGCATAGGATTCTTTATAGATTTCAACAGGCAGGTTGGCGACCTTTAGTGCCAAGGTCAAAAACTCCGCTCGGGTAATCTGTCCGTCAGGATCAAATCTGTTGGCGGTTTTCCCTTTGATAATCCCTTCCTCTGCCAGAGGGACGACGTAGCTCTTTGCCCAGTGGCCGTTTAGGTCAATGAAATTGACCAGTGCCTTGGTCTCAGCCATGCCGACCATGGGCAGGCAAGAGAGCAAAAGAGTCAGACACAGAGCCACACACAATAACCTCTTCATTCTCCAATCTCCTCTCAAAGTAGATAGAATTATTATAGCATGAAGGCGATTACTTGTCCACAAGCAATTGCGGAAAGTTTCTGCAATTTTGACCAATAACCAAAAAGAGCCCCGAAGGGCTCTTTTTAAGATTGTTTGCAGTTGGTTACCGTGTCGGTAATGTGAACATTGTCTTTCCGATTGCCTTCAAAGGTGTTTCCCTCTAAAGTGACCTTGTCCAGATTGGTTGCTTCCAAAGAATGTTCCGCGTTAATCGCACCTGCTTTGAAGGTGTTGTTGCGGACGGTAAAATCAGTACCATCGGAAATGTGCAGGTCGGCATTGAAGTTTTCATAGAAGGTGCAGTTTTCCACAATAATGTTGTGGTGATCCTGTCCTGCATATCCGCTGATGGACATGCCTGCGGAGGTCTCACGGCCTTCCCAACCGCTTCTAAAAACGGTACAGTTGCGGACAATGACATTTTCGGAATAGCCCGATTCGCCCCAGTTCATCTCAGGAGCAATCCAGAGCCCGTAGCCACCACCGTAGGAAATCTGGCAGTTTTCAATGACACCGTCAGAGCATTTAACCAGAAGAGAACGGGACCGACAGTTGTTAAAGACCGAGTCGCGGATTTCAAATCCGTTACATGCCCAGTCGCGGTTATGGACCCAATCGCCAACTTCAAACTTCGGATTTTTCTCGTTAAAAGTGACACGCAAAATCCGCTTGGCAACATCCTTCGGGTCTACGATTTCCGCTTTTTTAACAGTTAAGCGGTCGGTTTGCAAGGTGCTTTGCTTATTATAGAAAAGGAGTTCGTCCCCTTCCCAGTAGGTAGGGATAGAGGTGTTTTCCAGTTCGATCAGGGCGGTGTCTCCCTCTTTACCTACAACATAAGCATACAGGTTGTGGATGTTGGTGCCATCGTCTAACATATATTCAAAAGAACTGTTGATGATGGTGGGACCCTTGCGGAGTGCGGCAGAGTGTACACCGTCTCCTTGGGTGGAGACCATGCGGCCGGTGATAGTACCCAAAGGATTGGGGCCACGCTCGATATGTACATCGTTCCAGACGGTACCGCCTTCACCATAAGAATCGTTTAAGGACGAGAAGCCACTCCATACATGCAGGCCGTTAAAGGTGATGTTTTTGCACTTCGTCAGGCTGGTTACGGCAGAAATCTTATACGCCCGTGCGGCGATATAGTCACCTACTTCTGCATCGCTCTGCGACAAGGCTTTGGAGCTGTTTAAACGATAGGTGTTAGGCCCTAATTGTTCAAACTGAGAAGGTTTGACGTTCTGGGACTGGCACTTTTTGAAGTTGTGGGGAGCGTCCTTGCCAAAGAAGGCAACGGTCATATCTGCCCACATCTTACCGCTGTCAAAGTCATGGGGATAGCCCGGCTCCATGGTAAAGTCTAAGAAGTAGCCGTCGGGGTCGATGTTATAAATCTGCCCTTGCATGACATTGGGTTTTTCCCAGTCAATATTAAAGCCGTTGATGGTGACATTCTCGCATCCGCTCATGACAATACCTACAGCGGCGTTGGTCTGTAATAACAAGGTAACACCTTGGGCATTGATAGTAAAGTCCTTCATATTAATTAAACGGATGTATCCGTTTACGGGTTGGGTCTTGATGCGGTACGCCCCGGGGGCAATGGTGATTTCCTTCTGTCCTGCTTCATACGCATCGTTAATCATCTTGTGCAGGTCTATGCCTTCGTATACGATGGCATCATAAACAGGAGAGTATTCCCCTGCAGGGGTAAAGAGGGGAGTCTCTTCCAAAAACTTCTTCAAACGAGAGAACATCACTGCCGCTTCCCCGCGGGTAGCAGAGCCTTTGGCATTAAAGCTTCCGTCGGGATTGCCCGTAACAATTCCCAACTTTGCGGCTTTGCCGATGTATTCGTTTGCCCAAGGCGCAAAGGTTGCAGTGTCGGTAAAGGAATGGGCAGGGTCTACCGTGGTACCGCGCATCACATCAATCAAACGCATGATGACTGCGGTCATTTCCTCACGCAAGATCGGTGCATCAGGGTTTAAATTTCCGTCGGCGGTCATTTCGGGGGCAATAATGTCTGCTTTTTTGGCAGTATGTGCCGCTTTTGCAAACCACTGTTCAGGCGTAACATCGGACCAGGACTCGTCCGCCAGTTCTGCAGGGAGATTGGCAACTTTTAATGCCAAGGTCAAAAACTCCGCTCTTGTAATCTGTCCGTCAGGGTCAAATTTGTTGGCGGTTTTCCCTTTGATAATGCCTTCCTCTGCCAGAGGGACGACGTAGCTTTTTGCCCAGTGGCCGTTTAGGTCAATGAAATTGACCAGTACCTTGGCCTCAGCCATGCCGACCATGGGCAGGCAAGAGAGCGAAAGAGCCAGACACAGAGCCACACACAATAATTTCTTCATTCTTCATTCTCCTCTCAAGGTAGATGAAATTATTATAGCATGGGGGCAATTTCTTGTCCATATACAATTAAGGAAAAAGTTTGTACAATTCATAGCACTGCAACAAAAAAGAGCCCCGAAGGGCTCTTTTTAAGACTGTTTGCAATTGGTTACCGTGTCGGCAATTTTAATCTTGTCTTTTCGGGTACCTTCAAAGGTGTTGCCCGAAATGGTCACGTCGGTAGCATTCCAGACCTCAATGGTGTTGTCTGCATTGATTGCGCCTTCTTTAAAGGTGTTGTTGCGGACGGTGTACTTGACACCGTCGCTCATGTGGATGTCGGTGCCGTAGTTCTCGTAGAAGGTGCAATTTTCAACGGTGATATTTTCGTGGTCCTGACCCTACTCACCGCTGACCGACAACCCTGCCGAGCATTCATTGTTCAGCCAGCCGTTTCTAAAGAAGGTGCAGTTGCGAACCACGATGTTTTCCGAATAGCCTGCCTCGGTCCAGTTGAACTCGGGCGCAATCCACAGACCGTAGCCTGCACCGTAGGAGAATTCGCAGTTTTCGATGATGCCGTCCGAGGACTTGACCAGACAAGCACGGGAGCGGGTATTGGTAAAGACCGAGTTGCGGATTTCAAAGCCACTGGAGGTGGTGTTGCGGTTGATGACCCAGTCGCCTACGTTAAAGTTTTTCTTGCCGTCTAAAGTAACGGCAATATAGCGCGCCGGACGGAAGGTGGCAGAGCCCATGGCCTGCGTTAAATTGACCTTCGGCTCATAAGACTCCAACGCTTCGTAGGATTTTAAGGTCATTTGAGAGTTTTCTTCGGTGGTGGGATTATAAAAACGCAAATCGTCGCCGGGGGCAAATAACGATCCCGAACCAACACCTAAAATAACTTTGCTTCCTTCAATTCCTGCAACCTTGGCAAAGGGGCCGTGGATGTTCAAGCCATCGTCTAACTGATGGGCAAAAACGCAGTTTATGACCTTGGGGCCTACTCGCAAGCCGGTGGTGTGTACGCCATCGCCCTGGGTGGAAACCATTCTGGGAGTGATGGTACCTAAAGGCTTGGGGCCACGGTCCAAACGGACGTTTTCGTATAAGGTGTTGCCTTCGCCGTGAATATCATTTAAGGTGGACAGTGCACTCCAGACCGTAACATTGGTCAGTTTGATATCTTTACAACCGCTAAAGGAGGTTGCCGCAGACATTTTATAAGCGCGGGCAGCGAAATAATCTCCCACTTTGATTTCAGGCTGACCTGCAAATTTCTTGCCGTTTAAGCGATAAGTGTTGGGACCCAACTGTTCAATCTGGGAGGTGGCTTTCAGCATGACGGTGGAGGTGCCCTCTACCAGGTTATAGGTCTCGCTATCGTAGAAGCAGGCGGTCATGCCGTCGGAGTACATTTTGCCTGCAGCAAAGTCGTGAGGATAACCAGGCTCTACCGTGAAGTCGAAGTAATAGCCGTCGGGATCAATGTTGTAAATCTGTCCCTGGGCTACGTTGGGTTTTTCCCAGTCAATGTTAAAGCCGTTGACGGTGACATTTTCACAGTTAGAAAGGGAAATGCCCGAAGTGCCCATGGTCTGTAACAATAAAGTAACGCCTTCGCCATTGATGGTGAAGTCTTTTGCATCCTTTAAAACAATATGTCCACCACGGGGCTGACTTTTAATGCGGTAGGCACCAGGGGCAATGGTAATCTCTTTTTGCCCTGCGGCATAGGCATCGTTAATCATTTTATTTAAATCAACACCCTCGTAAACGATGGCGTCATAAACAGGGGAATATTCTCCTGCGGGAGTAAAAAGAGGCGTGTCTGCCAAGAACTTCTTCAAACGGGAGAACATGACTGCCGCTTCCCCCCGGGTGGCAGAGCCTTTGGCATTGAAAGATCCGTCAGGATTGCCGGTGACGATGCCCAGTTTAGCGGCTTTGCCGATATAGTCGTTTGCCCAAGGAGCAAAGGTTGCAACGTCGGTAAAAGAATGAGCGGGGTCCACGGTGGTACCACGCATTACATCAACCAAGCGCATGATGACCGCAGTCATCTCTTCACGCAAGATGGGTGCATCGGGCAGTAACTGGTTATTGACCACCATTTCAGGTGCCAAAATGTCTGCCTTTTGGGCAGTGTGTGCCACTTTAGCAAACCACTGGTTTTCGGTGACATCTGTATAGGACGGCTTGTAGATTTCGGTGGGCAGGTTGGCAACTTTTAGTGCCAGGGTTAAGAATTCTGCACGGGTAATTTGCCCGTCGGGGTCAAAGGTGTTGGCGGTTTTACCTTTGATGATACCTTCTTCTGCCAGAGGAAGTACATAGGATTTCGCCCAGTGGTTGTTTAAGTCAATGAAATTGACCAACGCTTCTGCTTCAGCAATACCACCTGTATAAGCGATGGCAATATCCCACTCGGCCTTGTCTCCTGCAATACCGCGGTCGTCGGTTTCAAAGGTGATGGTGTCGCCTTCGGCAACGGTCAGGGTCAGAGCGGGGATGGTAGCGGTTTCGCCATCGGCAATATCGATGTAAGAAACCACTTCCGCCTTTTCCTTTAAGATGCGGACGCGAACGCCGTCTCCACCCAAAGCGGAAACAACCGTTTCAGGAATCTGAACGCTTCCGTTACCAGGGGCGGTAAAGACCGCTGTAGCGTTGCCCGCAAACAGGTTGCCGTCAACCCCGTCTA
>JAGAUM010000134.1 GCA_017620795.1 Clostridia bacterium | reverse complement strand
CATCTTTTACCTCCGTATCAGACCTGCATCTTCTTTCGTTCGATTCTGCCCCAGTCCAGCTTTTTCTTCTTGTAGCCTTTAAAGGCGGTGAGTCGGACAAACGCCATAACAAACCGCAGGGTGGTTACTTCAAAGAAGCAAAGCATAATCGCCTTTACGCAGTCTTTCCAGTGCACCGTTAAGTCGATGGTGTGAATACGGGAGAAGAATGCGGTCAGGGTCAGAACCGAGTTGTAAAATGCGTAAATTAACATGAACAACAGCATAAAGGGCAGGTTTAATAAATCCAGGAAGAATGCCGCAACCATGGTAAAGACCCCAAACACTTCAATGAAGGGTGAGAGCAGTTCGTAGAATAAAAAGTACAGGTACGAAATCAGCCCCACCGAGCCAAACTTGGGATTTGCCAGCATCTTTTTGTGTTTCCACATGGTCTGGAACAGTCCTAAGTGCCAACGCTTCCGTTGCTTTTTCAGGTCGCCCAGCTTTTCGGGGACCTGGGTCCAGCAGACCGCGTCGGTGGCGTACTTGATGGTATAGGGGATGTGGTTGCTTAGGCAATAGGAATGGAGCTTTACCACCAGTTCCATGTCCTCACCCATGGTGCCGTGGTCATAGACACCTGCCGCAATAACGGTGTCCTTTTTGAACAAGCCAAAGGCGCCCGAAATAATCAGTGAGCCGTTGAATCGGTCAAACAGGATGCGGGATGCCAGAAAGGAACGGTCATACTCCAACAGCTGCATACATGCTAAGATATTGGAGGGAAGCTGATACTTCTTGACTCGCCCCTCGTGAAGCTCTACGTCATTGGACGGGCGAACCGTTCCGCCAACGGCGACGGCGTTGCCCTCCTCCAAAACGGGGATGACGATTTTACGCAAGGAATCGTATTGCAGAACCGAGTCGGCATCCATACAAATGAAGTAAGGATACTGGGAGGCGTTGATGCCCATGTTCAGGGCGTCTGCCTTTCCGCCGTTCTTCTTGCGAATCAGGGTTAAGGGCACCTTCTGCTCGTAAGATTCGTAAATAAACTCTACCGGCTGACACTCGATACTCCGATGGACAGGGCGCCGTACCGGCTGCATGTTATACGCCTCAATCAGCTTTTGGGAGGTGGTGTCCTTTGAGCCGTCATCCACCACGATAATCTCATATAAGCGGTAGTCTAACATCAACAGAGACTTGACCGTTTCCACCACCGTTACCTCTTCATTATATGCAGGAACGACGATGGTGATCGGCACGAAGTAGTTGTCGGTGAATTTGTTCATCAGGCGGTCTTGCATCTTTTTATGGTAAAGGCCTGTTGCTCCCGCCACCACCGATAAAAACAGGAAGGTGGAGTACCCGATTAAATAGATGATAAACCCGACCCCGATGCCGTCGAAAATGTCTTTCAGCGTCTGCATTTCCATTATGCCTTCACCGCCGTTTCTTCCGACCGCTTGCGGTCTAACCGATAGCGCATGATTTCCCGTGCATAGCGGTCATTGCCGTCAAAGACCTGGAGCAGGTCATGGTATGTATAGCCCAGCTTTTCACAGCTGATGGCACTGTTTTGGCGCACGTGCCACTGGCGGTTGGACAGGTTCTGAACCAAAATGCGGAAGGTCACATCCCCGGGATAAGACTTCAATGCCGAAGAGGCAATGGCCTGATACTCCCAGTTACGCCCCTCTTTGTTTTCCGATAGTTGTTGTAAAAACTCCCGCACCGATTCGGAAGGGAATTTCTCGAAATAGCGGATGGCGGAATAGCGCAGCTCCGCATCGGCTTTTTCGTCGGTCAAAAGGGCTTCCATCAACTCGTCACAACGGATGTTGCCGAAACGGAAGTAGTTGACGATATTGAGGCGCATCTCAACCGAATAACCCTCAAAGGTGCGAAGTAATGCGTCTTTTAAAGCGTCCTTGTCCCCGTGGAATTCCATGAGCCCGTCGCAAATCAGCTTAGGGTGATGGAAAGACAGGTTTTTGTCCATAATCTGCAAAGCCCGCACGACCACCTCTGCATCCTGCAGGCTGTATAAAGCCTTTAGAGTGTTTTCACGGCAGTAGATATTGACCGAGCGTAACAAATCGTAAAGCATCTCGGTCACCGATTCCGGCTCTCCGTAGCGCAGAATCTCATACTTGTGGAGCAGGTACGGGAAATAGGCGATTTTTAAGGTATCCTTTGTAAGATACTTTTCGGTCAAGTAGGAAAAAACCGAAAAGTATCGGGACAGGTACTGCCCTACCGCTTCGGGTCGCTCTTGGTGCAGTTGCTCCAGCGCCTTGTCAAAGGCGGTAATGTAGTTGGTCCTTTGGAGCTTTTTGCGCAAGAACCGCTGATGCTTTTCGTCCACCGTATCAGTCTCCAGCTGATGGGCGATGAGCTTTTTTAAATGCTCAGAATCAGAGGTCAGGGCCTTTTCCCGATGGCGCAGGATAAAGATATAGACGATGTTATACGCAATCATGCTGATGCAGATGGCGATATAGGTATAAATCATCAGTTCGATTTTCATTGCCCCACCTCGCCTTTCCACAGATTTTGCATGATATAATAGGAGCTTTTTAACCGCTCGTGATACGTCACACGGTTGCCCCAGCCCTTTAAGGCAAAGGGCTTTAAGGAAATCTGACCGTTGCCGACTCCCACATAAAGCTCTTTGATTTTGATATACTCGATGCCGTAGTTGCCGTCATAGTAATCGTCATGAATCTGCATTTTAGACGGGTCGGCAAAGTTCAAAAGCTGCCAGGGAATCTTGATTTCGATATAATCGCCGTTGGCAATGAAGTCCGCCAAGGAGTTAAAGTCGGGACTTTTGGGGTTGGCATTGCCATATAAGAGCTTTCCGGTTTCGTAAGACTCTGCCACCGTCTCTTTGTTATCGGGGGTCAGCGCCATGGCGGTACGCAAAATCAAGTCGATGTTCACGAACTTGGGCGAGTTCTTGTCAGGAACGTTGTCTTTGATATAGGTGTCGAACTTATACAAGTCTTCGGAATAGGTAGAACGCAAGACTTCGTACCGCTCCTGCACCTGAAGGCGGCTGTTGTCCCGTCCGTTTAGGGTCAGGACAAAATCCACATCACGGTCGAACTTGAGTTGATGGTTTTGATCGTAGTTACTGCCACTTTTGGGGGTGATGTCCAAGGAGATATAGAGGGTCTCGTTTTCAAAGTCCAGTCCCTCTTTATGGACCATGAAATACACGAACCGCTCGTCATATTTCATGGACAGAGAAACCTCCCCGTCTACCACCACGTCCTTTTCGGTCCATTCGGAAACGTCTCCGTCTACGTATGAGACCGACTCCTCTTTGCCCGGATCAAAGGACAAAAGGCCGAAGTACTGCTCGTTGGTCTGATAGTCCGACCAGTAGGCGGTACGGCTTAAGTTCACTGCGTGCATGGTGTTCCAGGTACGCTTGAACCACTCGTCCTGCCAGGTAAAAACGCAACCGCCGTTACAACCGACCGACTTGATGTCTTCCCAACAGTCAATCAGCGCCTGCCCTTGAGCCTGCTCGGAGGTGTTGCCTTGGTTTCTGCCCGTGTCCTTGTCAATCTGCGCCATACCCCGACCGGTAGAAACCCCGAACTCGGAAATGACCACGGGCATGGTATGGTGGTTGGTCAGCATCTGCAAATAAGCACGGTAAGCGTTGAGCTGACCCTTTTCGTCACGATAATGGTCTTTCGATTCCAAGCCAAAGACCGACCAGTCCTCGGCAAAGCTTAAGTAGTAGGGATAGTAGGGGTACACGTGATAAGACGCGAACTGCCCTGATAAGAACGCGTCGGTGGTCTTAATTTTTTCCACGTCCACATCGGCGCACTTCATGAAAAACTTTTTAATCAGATAGGGGT
>JAGAUM010000133.1 GCA_017620795.1 Clostridia bacterium | reverse complement strand
TTATTTGATATCAAAAGAAGAAACCCCGAAGGGTTCCTTTATACTTTTTTGTTCAGAATTTCACAATAGTCTTTTAAGGCTTTGCCGATTGCCTCTTGCTGAATCAAGAGCAGTTTTCGCATCTCGTCGTCTTGACAAAGCTTTAGCAGTTGGTTGGTCGTTTCCCCCACGGTTGAGAACAGTTCATGAAAAGGCTGATACAGTTCCATTTTCCTTCCTCCCAATAAAAAAGTGCGCGACCGAAGCCACGCACCGAAAAATGCGTCACTCCAATCGCTGCGACACGAATTTAGAGAACCCCACAAGAAGGACACTAAACAGAGGACACATTTTTACCAATGGTAACGTGTCCAACTTGTTTGGGGTCAATTCTCTAAATTTAAATTCATGTCGCAATTCCTATTTTACCACAACCAACCCGATTCGTCAACTAAAAACCATTTGGTTAATTTTTATTAACCACAGGTTAACTTGATATCATGATATCAAATAAAAAGAAATCCGAAAAGGGTTTCTTTCATAACTACCCGAAGGGTAACTTTACAAAAAAAGAACCCTCGATGGGGTTCTTTTGTTATCGTTCTTCTCGGAAGTAGGGCAAGCCCAAAGCTGCCGGAGGTTGGTTTTCCTTCTTGTCACGCATACTGGTGATAATCAGGACGATGGTGGTAACCACATAGGGAAGCATCTCGAAAAGCTTTTTTGCACTGACCGTGATGTTGGGGATATAGGTCGGAATCACGTACAAAAAGCCAAACAAGATGGAGCCGATGATGCTGACCGACGGACGCCATACCGAGAAAATAACCAAGGCGATGGACAGCCAGCCACGGTCACCGAAGCCGTTGTTGGACCAAACGCCGTTGGCGTAGTCCATGACGTAGTAAAGTCCGCCAAGGCCTGCGATGGCACTGCCGATGCAGGTGGCCAGATACTTATACCGGGTAACGTTGATACCTGCCGCGTCCGCAGTTCCAGGGTTTTCGCCCACGGCTCTTAAGTGGAGGCCGACACGGGTTTTGTTCAGGATATAAGAGGACAAAATGGCAATGATAATTGCCACATAGACCAAGAACCCGTAGGACAAAAACACGTCGCCGAACCAGCCTAAGTGATCTGCAAAGGGAAGCGGAGTCTTAAAGGCGACGCTGGTTTTGGACAGGGCGATGGACGGCACGTCGGATTTGACCAGCTTAATGAGCGAGCCACCGAAGAAGTTGCCGATGCCGATACCAAAGGTGGTCAGCGCCAGACCTGTAACGTTTTGGTTGGCGCGCAGGGTAACGGTCAAGAAGCAGTACAAAAGTCCCATCAAAGCCGAGCCCAGTAACGAACAAACCAAAGGAATCAGCACCGCAATGAAGGGGTTTAGTTCCGCTCCGCTGTGTTCATAGAAGAATGCGCCTGCAACACCGCTGATAGCGCCTACGTACATGATACCGGGGATACCCAGATTCAAATGTCCCGACTTTTCGGTCAGGATTTCACCGGTGGAGCCAAAGAGCAAGGGGGTGCCCTGCATCACGGCACGCTGAATAATCGTCAGAATCGTCGAAATCATGCCTGCTCCTCCTTCTTGTTAAACTTGATTCGATAGTTGATGAAAAATTCCGAGCCGATGATAAAGAAGATGATGATGCCCGTAATGATGTCGGAAAAGGACGCGTTCAAAGAGAAC
>JAGAUM010000132.1 GCA_017620795.1 Clostridia bacterium | reverse complement strand
ATCTGTTACCACTGGATTATCTGGATTACTCTTATCAAGCTTACGATATGGAGCTTCCACAAATCCATACTCATTGATTCTTGCATAAGTAGCAAGGGAGTTAATCAAACCGATGTTAGGACCTTCAGGAGTCTCAATCGGGCACATTCTACCGTAGTGAGAATGGTGTACGTCACGGACTTCGAAGCCTGCACGGTCACGGCTCAAACCACCGGGGCCCAGTGCGCTTAAACGGCGCTTATGGGTCAGCTCTGCCAAGGGGTTGGTCTGGTCCATAAACTGAGATAGCTGCGAAGAGCCGAAGAATTCTTTAATAGAAGAAACAACAGGACGGATGTTGATTAAAGCCTGAGGCGTAACGATGTCCAGATCCTGAACGGTCATACGCTCACGAACCACACGCTCCATACGCGCCAAGCCGATACGGAACTGGTTCTGTAACAGCTCGCCTACGCAGCGGAGACGACGGTTACCCAAATGGTCGATATCGTCCTTGACACCGATGGAAGCGGACAGATGGTTGCAGTAGTTCATGGCAGCCAGCATATCGTCAACGATGATATGCTTGGGTACCAAAGCATCCTTCTGTGCGACCATGGCTTCACGGATATCCGCCTCGGTCTTGTTGTTTTCCATGATTTCCTTCAGGACAGGCAGATGCACGTCCTCGTGGGTGATGTCGGAGACATCGAAGCCCAGATATGCCGAAGGATTGACCATGTTATTGGAGAAGATTTTGACGCGCTTGCCCGCAACGTCAACAAAGATGGCATTGACACCGCTGTTTTTGATAGCGGTAGCCGTTTCTTGGTCAATCTTCTCACCGGCAGGACAAAGAACCTCACCGGTTTCGGGATGGATACTCATATCGGCAGCAACCTGACCGACGATACGGGTATCCAACGATAACTTCTTGTTGAATTTATAACGTCCGACCTTTGCCAAGTCATAACGCTTGGGGTCGAAGAACAGGTTATGGAGCAAGGTCTGTGCGCTCTCTACAGTCGGGGGTTCACCCGGACGCAGACGGCGATAAACCTCAATCAAGCCCTCTTCTACCGAGGCGGTGTTGTCCTTTTCCAAGGTCATCATCATCCGCTCGTCCTCGCCAAAGAGGTCTAAAATTTCGGGATTGGTACCAATACCCATGGAACGGATAAAGGTCGTTACCGGCAGCTTTCTCGTTCTGTCAACACGAATCGAGAAGATGTCGTTGGAATCGGTCTCAAACTCCAACCAGGCACCGCGATTGGGAATCATCTGTGCCGTGAAGAGTTTCTTACCTGCTTTATCAAACTGCCAGTCAAAATAGATGCCCGGAGAACGGACCAGCTGGCTGACAATAACACGTTCTGCACCGTTGATAATAAAGGTACCCTGCTCGGTCATGATGGGGAAATCGCCCATAAAGATTTCCTGCTCTTTGATTTCGCCGGTGTCCTTGTTAATCAGACGGACTTTTACCTTGAGTGCCTTAGAATAGGTCGCATCGCGCTCTTTGCACTCCTCCACCGAATACTTGGGATTCTCATCCAAAGCATAGTCGATGAACTCCAGGATTAAGTTCCCGGTATAGTCGCTGATGGGGGAAATATCACGAAAAACTTCTCGCAGTCCTTCTTCCAAAAACCAGTTGTACGAATTCTTCTGCACCTCGATTAAGTTTGGCATTTCCAAAACTTCATCGATTTGGGAATAACTCATCCGCTGATTTTTGCCCAGTTGTACCGGATGCACCATAATTTAACCACCTCATCTTAGATTTTGTCCCTGCACATTCCCTGTTTTATCAGGGAAAAAGTCTGCTAAAATTCATATAGAAAAAAGGGGCAACTTTTCTCTTTACGAGCGGGTTTTGCGCAAGCAGACCCATTATGTGATTTTAACATTATACCAAACCCTTCGGGGGCTTGTCAAGACTTATTTTTCCAATTTTGCAAAAAAATAAAAGACGGTCTTAAGACCGCCTTCTATCATATTTCTTCCGTGTCGCCTCGCCCCCACGCAGGTGGCGCTCCGCTTTATTCACATCCAACACCTCTCGCACCTGCTGTGCCAGAGCAGGCTGGATTTTTAAAAGCCGCTCCGCCACATCCTTATGTACGGTGGATTTGGAGACCCCGAAGTACTTTGCCGCAGAGCGGACAGTGGCTTTCTTGTCGATGATGTAGTGGGCAATATCCACCGTTCTTTCTTCAATATCCGTATGCATTCGACCGCCTCCGAACATTCAAATTCCTGTTTGATTATATGAATGTAAGGATTCGTTCATGACAAAAGAAAAAGAGCGGTCATAGCACCACTCTTTTCTTTATTCTTATTCTGCAGGAAAACTTACCGAATTTCCCATTGGCGTAATCGAATCGAAGGACTCCCAACAAAAAGCCTTCAGCGTTGTCACATCCCCCTTTGAATTATCAACAGGGATCGTGAGCTTTATCGTTGAGCCTGTCGGCACATCCTCGGTCTGTATATACATCAATCCCAAAAATGCATCAGCATCTGTATATTGTGCAAGTATAATTACAGTATCTTCACTTGAACTTACATTAGTAAAAGACACCGTAGCAAGGAATGTTCTTGTTGGAATTGCCTCAAGGCTATTTCCTGACATATCTTTAATCGTGATTTCATTTATTCTGTAATCAACGGGTTCTTCAACAACCAATGTAAACGTTCCGCTTCCGTTATAAATCTTCGCAGCAATATAATAAGTTTCTCCTGCTGTCAAATTATAAGAAATATAAAAATTGTTTCCTTCACCTCCATCATTGTTATTTCCGAGTTGAGATTTACTGGCGTCATATAAGTAGCCATAAGTATCTTTGCTACCGATTGTATAGAAATGATACTCTTTCGAACGATTGGGCACAAATTCAAAATATACAAGTTGTCCGTTTTCAATAGTAGTTACAGTATACTTGCAGTCCGCCTTTGTTATAAATGCTTTATCAAAGGTTTCACCCGTCCTGTCTGTCCACGCGGCATAAAGTGTAGTTATATCGCCATAATAAGGAAATGTAACGGGGTCGCCACTTAAAGCTCTGTTGGTGTACCAACCGAGCAATGTCATTTCTCCATTTTCCACAGTCGGCATAACAAAGATCGCATAATCACTAACATCCTCTAATGTTGCGTCACAATTAGTTTCAAGTTTATAGGTCTTTTTTGTGGCATTATAAACTATTTTTGCATTAGTAATGCTTTCGTTTCCGCTATAGAACAACATCTCGTTCCATTGTATCTCACTTCCAGCATAAAAAACAACTTCTATGCCAGAACATTCTTTAAATACATCGTTTCTTACGTACTTAAGTTCTACAGGCAAACAAACAACTCTTAGATTATTACAATCATAAAACGCATAATCACCAATGCTTGTTACACTACCAGGGATGATAATGCCCTTGATGCTCCCGCAACGCGAAAACGCGGCATCACCAATGCTTGTTACACCATCGGGGATTGTGACGCTGATAAGTCTGGCGCAATCTTCAAACGCATAATTACCAATGCTTGTTACGCTGTCGGGAATTATGATGCTTTCAAGACTGCTACAACCATTAAATGCACTGTCACCAATGCCTGTTACACCATCGGGGATTGTGATGCTGATAAGTCTGGCGCAAGAGCCAAACGCATGATCACCAATGCTTGTTACGCTGTCGGGAATTATGATGTTTTCAAGACTGGTGCAAGAATAAAACGCGCCATCACCAATGCTTGTTACACTATCGGGAATCGAGATGCTGATAAGTCTGGTGCAATAATGAAACGCCTGACTACCAATGCTTGTTACACCATCGGGAATTGTGATGCTGATAAGTCTGGCGCAAAAGTCAAACGCATAATTGCCAATGCTTGTTACGCTGTCGGGAATTATAATGCTTTCAAGGCGGGTGCATTCACAAAACGCGCCATCACCAATACTTGTTACACTATCGGGAATCGCAACGCTTGCAAGGTTACTGCAATCATTAAACGCCCAATTACCAATACTTGTTACACTATCAGGAATTGTGATGCTTACAAGACTACTGCAACCAGAAAACGCCCGACTACCAATGCTTGTTACGCTATCAGGGATTGCAATATTGGTTACAAGAACTCCATTAAGATAAAGTTCACCCGCAATGTTCAAAGGATTTGAATAATGATCAGCAAAATTAATATTACACCACGCTTCCAAATCGGTGATATTCACCTTATTAAGCTTGTTTCCAACATCAAACGCACGACCACCAATGCTTGTTACGCCTCTTCCGATTGTGATGCTTTCAAGGCTGTCACATCCATAAAATGCCCTATCGCCAATATTTGTTACACTATCGGAGATGGTAATGCTTGTAAGGCTGATGCAACTCCCAAACGCACCAACACCAATGTATGTTACAGGATATCCGCCAAGTGTATCTGGAATTACCAGTTCTCCGCTTACCGAATCGCTACACTCAGTAATCGTCGCTTCACCATTAGAAATCGAATAAGTATATATCCCATCCGTTTCCGCCGATGCATTTACCATGCAGAAAGTAAGCAATATAGTACATACAAAAAGCAATGTGGTTAAAAACTTCTTCATGTTCTTTCCCCCTCTTATTGTTATGTTATAAAACATAACATATATTATGGGTTTTTGTCAAGTTATAATTTATGTGAGGTGTTGTTTATGAAAGAGAAGTTGATTATTAAACGCAAATCACTACAAGGCGAAGACGGATATAAAACATTTTCCATACGCATAAAGGAAGAAACTGTTCAGGAATTAGAGACACTATCCAAAGAGACCAACCGCTCTCGGAACGAGCTAATTGGACTTCTTTTGGACTATGCACTGAAAAACTGTGAAATATCTTAAACAAAAAAGAAGAGATGGATTTCCATCTCTTCTTTTTTATTGGTGGTTTCTTTCTGCTTCGTATTTTCGGAGGAAGGTCTCGCACTCCTCTTGGGGCAGTGCCTTGGCATAGTACCAACCCTGCACCAGATCGCAGTCGGAGGCGCTGACCAGAGCGTTCTGCTCCTCCGTTTCCACGCCTTCGCAGATGGCGCGGATGTTTAAGCGGTGCGCCAGAGAAATAATGCCGTGAAGCAGTTCACGCCCCCGCTCCTTTTCTGCCTTCAATAAAATATCACGGTCGATTTTCACCACGTCGATGGGGTAATCGCACAGGTTGGCAAGGGAGGTATAACCACTGCCCAAGTCATCCAGATAAACGCGGAAGCCCAGCTCCTTACACAACATCACGTTATGGGTGGCAACGTCGCGGTCCTTTTCGATGGCGTCCTCGGTAATCTCAATCGCCAGCTTCGATTTATCAAAGTGATACCCGTCGGCAATCATTTTTAACTTATCGATAAAGTGTTCCTCGGACAAGGTAATACGGGTGAAGTTACAGGAGATGGAAAGGTCCTCGAAGTCGGTGCTCCGCCAAGCCTCTAACTGACGGCAGGCAAGGTCGAACATATAAAAGTCATGCTTGCTGATGAGTCCTGACCGCTCCATATTCCCGATATACTTACCCGGCCCGATCAGCCCCTTACTGGGGCTATCCCAATGGGACAGCGCCTCGGCAGAAACAATCTTTTTGGTCTTGTTGTCTACGATAAACTGCAGATACATCTTAAACTCGTTTTGTTCAAAGCCGTCTAAGATGCTCTCGGTCATCTTCTTTTCTTCCTGAATCCGATTCATGGCATGAACGTCGCAGTAAACAAACTGACGGTCGGTGCCGATGATACGGTTACAGTTCTTCCGCAGGTTAAAGAGCAGGATTTCGCAGTTCTTATCCTTGCTTTCCAGATGATAGATGGCGGCATGAAAGACCATCTTGTTATTCCGTTGCTGCACCTCCTCAAGGCGGTTTAAACGGAGCATGATTTCTTCCAAATGGTGCAGAGCCTCTTCCTCGTTAGGGGCTTGCAGGGCAAGGGCGAATCCGCTTTCGGTAATCCGCGCGGAATAGTCCTCCCCTTTTAGGGTTTCCCCAAAGACCAGTGCGGTGTGGTGCAACGCTTCTTCAAAGGAGCTTTCGCCGTGATAAGACCGCAGATAACTACCGTCCAAAATGATATAGACCAAATAGTAAAGGGGTCTTGCCACATCGGTGATGGTATGGCGGAAGAAATGCTTGAACCCCTGTAAGTTGCCCAAGCCCGTGTCCCCGTCAGTCATTTTATCTGCATAGCTCCGCTCTTTGATGCGTCTCATCCGCTGTTGCAAAAGGACAATCACCACAAGCAACAGCACGCAAAGCCCCAAGGAAACCAACAACCAGCGGTAGTCGGCAGGCTCTTCCGTGTGGGCGTAGGTCAAGGACAGTCCGTTTTTCTCGGCAGCAGGGATGGCGGTTGCCATTGCCGCGACCGAAGCAATCAGCTGGTCAGACGCACGGGTGGTAAAGACCAGACCGATGCGTTTGGTGATACCCTCCTGCTGATACTCCAGCAGGTTGACATACGCTTTATAATAAGGAAGCGTTGGGTCATCCTGAGCGGAGGAAACCCCCTCTACCTGCAGGTTCTTGCCCAAAAGCTCTTTGTCGGTTCCGTTTCCGTTGATATAGACAAAGTCAGCGCCCGTTCCGTCCGAAATCTTTTGGAGCAGGTCGGGGATGATTCCGCAGTAGCGTTCTTCGTCTGCGTCATAGTATTCAAACGGGTAGTTATCAGGGTCGCCTGCCAGATAGACGCAATCGCCCATCCCCTCGGTTTTGGGGGTGGTATAGACCGCGCCAAAGGCAGGTATTTGTAATGTCAGCAGTAATGTCAGTAAAAGGAGTATCCCTTTTTTCATCTTTTACCTCCGTATCAGACCTGCATCTTCTTTCGTTCGATTCTGCCCCAGTCCAGCTTTTTCTTCTTGTAGCCTTTAAAGGCGGTGAGTCGGACAAATGCCATGATAAACCGCAAGGTGGTTACTTCAAAGAAGCAAAGCATAATTGCCTTTACGCAGTCTTTCCAGTGCACCGTTAAGTCGATGGTGTGAATACGGGAGAAGAATGCGGTCAGGGTCAGGACCGAGTTGTAAAACGCGTAAATCAACATGAACAACAGTATAAAGGGCAGGTTTAATAAGTCCAGGAAGAATGCCGCAACCATGGTAAAGACCCCGAACACTTCAATAAAGGGCGAGAGCAGTTCGTAGAATAAAAAGTACAGGTACGAAATCAGCCCCACCGAGCCAAACTTGGGATTTGCCAGCATCTTT
>JAGAUM010000131.1 GCA_017620795.1 Clostridia bacterium | reverse complement strand
CCTTCGGTGTCGCTAACGAGGATTACGAAAAGACTCCGTCGGTGAAGCTGGACCAGTCTAACGGAGTAAAGTTTGAGGGTAACACCTTCGTCCGTGAGGTAAAGACTACTGACACGGTAACGGGAGTCAGCGGACTCTAAACAACAGAAAAAAGAACCTGCTTTCGGGCAGGTTCTTTTTTTATTGCAATTCTTGCTCTAAAAATGGCAGTTCTTGCTCTATCTAAAATTGGTCATTGACACTTCTCCCGCCAATTTATTATAATAAAGGGGAAAGGAGAGGTTTGAAATGAAAAAATTATTGTGTTTCTTGCTGGTATTGTGCATGCTTCCTGTGCCTGCTGTATGGGCGCAAGAATCGTACAGTGCCGCATCCTTTGTTACTGAAGAACAACCTTCTGGCACGAATGTTCAGGTGACTTACAGCGTGGAAGACGGCTTTTACAAGAAGGCGGGTTCCACTCCTTGGTCCTTTGAGCATGCCACCGTTGAAAAGGACAATTACGAGCCGTTGGAGTTTATCGACAGCGGTTGGTATTATGAATCCTACCAGAACTGGGCACAGGGTGCTGTTCAACACTATTTGAGCATGCACGCAGGTATGGCTGCTGACCCTGTTGTTGCCTTTACCGCTCCCATTGACGGTACGATTATGATTCATGCCTCCAAGGCAGACAAGACCAGCTCTATGTTGGGCGACGGTGTCCAGTTGAAGATTTTGAGAAACAGCGAGCAGGTTTATCCTGCAGAAGACTGGGTTGTTGTTGAGCCTGGTGCGACTGTCGAACTGCCCAATTTGGTCTTTGACGTGAAAAAGGGCGACGTCATTCGCTTCCGTGTCAACTGCATTGGAAACCAGACCGCAGATGGCATCCGTTGGGAGAAGAAGATTTCCTACTTGGGCAAAGAAGCCATGGCACAGCCTGTGGAGGATGTTACTTTCGAGCAACCCGAGGACATGACCATTGCCACTACCTACACCGTTGCAGACGGTTTTGCCAAGAATCCGGGCGAAACGCCCTGGGGCTTTGAGCATGCCGTTGTCAACACCGATAATTATGAGCCGTTGGAGTTCATCCAAAACGGCTGGTACTCGGGCGAGTATCAGAACTGGGCACAGGGTACTGTTCAGCATCCTTTGAGCATGCACGCAGGCATGATTGCAGACCCCGTTGTTTCCTTTACTGCCCCCATTGACGGTACCGTGCTGATTCACGCAACCAAGGCGGACAAGACCAGCTCCACGCTGGGTGACGGTGTCCAGTTGAAGATTTTAAAGAACAATCAACAGGTTTACCCGTCTCTTGGCTGGGCGCAAGTACTGCCCGGTCAGGTTGTGGAACTGCCCGACATCGTCTTTAAAGTAAAGAAAGGCGATGTAATCCGTTTCCGTGTCAACTGCATTGAAAACCAGAGCGCAGACGGCATCCATTGGGAAAAGACCATCTCTTATTTGATGGACGCTTCCAATGTAGTTCCTGCTTCAGGGGTTTCCACCACGATTCCCGAGGGCGCCATTTTAAGCGAGGGTACCACTCCTGTTTCTGCTTTTGAAGGCACCGAGGGCACCGATTGGAAGTTCCAGGTTACCCCCATCGGTCTTAATGATTACACCGACATGGAGTACATCCAAAGCGGTTGGTATGTTGACACTTACATGAACTGGAGATCGGGTGCTGCACCCTACCGCCGTGCCTTAAGCGCAGGTGAGGCAAACGACGCTTGTTATACCTATACCTGCCCGAAGGACGGTACCATTGTACTGCTGGAGAATGTTGCTGAAACCCGTGCAAATAGCAGGGACGGTAATAAGTTCTGCATCTTAAAGAACGACCAGAACATTTACCCCGACATGGCAATGGTTGAAATCAAACCCGGTAAGCAGGTGAAGATTCCCAACCTGGTATTCCCTGTTAAGAAGGGCGACAAGATTTATTTCCGTGCCAACTGCAACGCTTCTCAGACTGCCGACATGCTGGTTTGGGAACCCACCGTTTGCTATATTGATGGCATGGGCGAAGTAGTTGAAAAGGCTCTGTTTACCGACCTGACCGACCACTGGGCAAGAGAAGCGGTTGAAAACCTTTTCCACAAAGGTATCGTTGTGGGCAAGTCCGAAGGCATCTTCGACCCCGAAGCGCGCGTTACCCGTGCAGAGTTCTTGACCATGGTTCAGAAAGCTGCCAAGATTCAAAACGTTCCCCATAAGGATTATTTCCCCGACGTACCCTTGGGTTCTTGGTTTACCAACACCATCAATGCGGCATTCGCCTTTGACCTGATTGCAGACGAGCTGGTAGTCGACGGCAACTTCCTGCCCGACCAACCCCTGCTCCGTGAAGAAGCAACGGGCATCATGGTGGATACCATGCAGAACAAGAAGTTCCGTGCCCTAGGTGAGGGTGATTTGTCCAAGTTCACCGACGCTGCACAGTGTGCTGAATGGGTTCGCCCCTCTATTGCACAGGCCGTTTCTCTGGGCTTGATTTTAGGCAACCCCGATGGCACCTTCGCACCGAAGAATACCATTTCCCGTGCCGAAGCGGCAGTCATCTTAAACCGCTTCTTAACTGCAACCGAAACCAAGGATGCAGAAGGCACCTACTCTAAAACCTACGATGCGCCTTTCTATACCGAAGTGGACATCGACAAGATGATTAACGACGCCTATGCAAGCGGTGCAAAGGAAGTCTTACTGCCTGCAGGCGCTTATCTGGTTCCCTTCAAGGGCGGTAAGCACATTAAGATGACGGGCATGAAGGACTTCACCGTCAAGGGTCAGAACACCACTTTGATTTTCGAGAATCCCACTGGCGTTGGTATCGACATTTCCAACTGTGAAAACGTCTCTTTCGTCGGTCTTAATACCGATTTTGAGGAGTGTGGCTTCTACCAAGGCAAGGTCATTGCTCTGGCAGATGACAACCGCTATGCAGATATCGAGTTAGACCCTGCATATCCCCATCATTTCCTGGATACTGCCAATTTCTATACCGATACCATCAACGCACGGTTCTTTGACGATCAGGCGATTCCTGTAAAGAACCTCAACGACCGTGGCCATATCGCTTCTTACGAGAAGATTGGTCAGTACAAGTATCGTATGTACTTCAGCCGTAGCGATGTTGCTCCCAAGTTAAAGCCTGGCTATCTGGTTGGCGAGCGTGCCAAGTCGGGTACCAACTTCAACATCACTGCATCTTACGGCATCAAGCTGAACGATTGTAACATCTACACCGGTCTTTTGGGCATCAACGAGGGCGACTCGGAGGGTGGTACCATCTTAGATAACGTCCACTTCATTCCCGGCCCCACTCCCGACGGTGCACAGCACTCCAGACTCTTCTCCATTACGGGTACGGGCATCTTCATCCGTAACGTCCGTCAGGGTATGCAGATGAACAACATCAGTGTTGTCCGCAACAATGATGACGGCATCAACATCCACTCGGTCTACGGCCGCGTTGCCGAGCAGGTAGACGATACCACCGTTATCATTGGTATGCGTTATAACTACGATATCTTCAAGGCAGGGGACGAGGTTCGCTTCGCCACCGAAACGGACGAGAACACCAAGACCGGTTACTTGGATAAGGGCTCTGCCAAGATTGTTTCCTTCGAGAAGTTAAGCGGTTACACCTCGCCTGTTGACCTGTCCTTCAGAAGTGTTACCGGTACCACCGTAAACCACAACCACTACTACAAGATGAAGCTGGATAAGAAGGTTTCTGTCAGTGCCCGAGACCTGTTTGAGGATGCGACCATGGCTGCAGACGGTCTGGTGATCAAGAACTCCAAGTTCGAGTATAACATGCCCCGGTCCATCATGCTCCACGCCAATAACGCACTGATTGAAAACTGTACCTTTACAGGCTCCATGCGCTATGCAATTCTGATGGATCCCGAAGTAGACTGGGGCGAAAGCGGATACGTTCATAACACCACCATCAAAGGCTGCACCTTCAATGGTTGTGCATACTCCATGAAAGATGGCGCCGCTCTGGCACTGATGGGCTATGAAGGTCAGAACCACAAGAACATCGTCTTTGAAGGCAACACCTTCAATAACACCTACTACAACGACGTCATTATCAACTGCGCAACCAACATGACCTTGAAGAATAACATCTTCAACGCTCATAACCCCGAAAACCCTGTGGCATATCCTGCAGTAGACATTGACAAGTCGGATAAGGTCAAGTTAGAAGGCAACACCTTCAACTCCGCCGCAAACGGCGTCAAGGTCGGCGAAAAAGCCACCAACGTCACCGGTATCTGAGCCTGAACGAAAAAAGAGCTTGAATTTTTCAAGCTCTTTTTTTATAATAGAATCAAAGGAGGTGAGCGGATGAAAAAACTTTTATCTTTGGTTTTAACAGTTCTGTTATTACCCATCATGCCGATTTTGGCAGAAGACGTTCCGAACGAAGCGGAAGCTGTCTGTGTATACCGTCGGGAAGAAGGCTTTTCAAGACCCGAAAATGCTACGCCTTGGTCTTTTTTCTGTGCCAAAGACGGGGAGTATTTGCCGCTGTCCTGCTTCAAAAGCGGTTGGTTTTATGAGAAGAATTTCAATTGGGACGAAGGTGCCGTGCAATCGGGAAAGGGGATGTCTGCGGGGGAGGCGTCGGATGCAGTAGTCGCATTTACCGCCCCGTCGGACGGTGAGATTTTGATCCACGGCACGACCTTGACTAAAAGCGATCAAGGTGACGGCGTTCAGCTTTGCATCACCTGTAACGAAACGTCAATCTACCCCGCAAACGGCTGGCTGAAGCTGTTACCCGGGAAGAGCGCGACTCTTCCCGACCTGGTGTATAACGTTCGCGCGGGGGACGTCATCCGTTTTCGTTTAAACCGTTTGGGCAACAGCGACGCTGATCTTTTGGATTGGACCCAGACCATTTCCTACCTGCAGAAAAAACAGGCCCCGTCCTTTTCGGCCAGTGTGGTTTCACCGATTCCTTCTGACGCGGTCAAAGAACCCGTCAGCCGTTCGTCGGATGATTTTTCAAGACAGGAAGAAACTTCTTCCTGGTATTTTCAAAACGTTACGCCCAACCAAAACGAGTATCATGATCTGGACTTTATCCAATACGGCTGGTTCAGCGGGGAGCTGAATAACTGGACCTCGGGCGCCGTTCAAGCCCCCGGTGCCGCCCATCCCGGTGTGGGCGGTGATGCCGTTTTTTCCTACCAATGCCCAAAAGACGGCTATCTGGCCGTTTTGCCCCTGACCTTAGACCACCAAAATGCCGGCAGCGGGGACGGCGTGGGTATTGCGATTTTGAAGAACAATACCCGCCTTTACCCCCAAAAAGGGTTTGTTTCGGTTTTGCCCCGAAAGACCTTGACCTTACCTGAATTTGTCATTCGGGTTCAAAAAGGGGACCGGATTCGTTTTCGAGTCAGTGCTTTGAAAAACCAGAGCGACGACGGGGTTTTGATCGACCCTGCCGTTTGCTACGTCAGCGGTGTCGAAGACTTGCTCGGTAACACGGCGGAGCTTTCCGATATTTCGGGACATTGGGCAGAAGAAGCCGTCCGAAACCTTTATAAAGAAGGCGTGATTAACGGCAAGGCGGACGGACGCTTTGACCCCGAAGCCTCGGTTACCCGTGCGGAGTTTGTGTCCATGGTCAACCGTGCCTTGTCGGTTCCGCACGTGGACTTTCAACCTTTTTATGCCGACGTGCCTTTTGGCGCATGGTATGCCGAAGGGGTATTTGATGCTTTTGCAAGGGATTTGATTGCGGATGAGCTGACCCCCGATAACCGATTCAACCCCGACGCCCCCATTACCCGTGAAGAGATGACGGTTATTCTGACCGACGCCCTTTTAAACGAGCGATTCCTTCCGATGAAGCAGGCGGATTTATCCGCTTTTTCGGACGCCTATGCGGTTGAGAGTTGGGCAAAGGACAAGGTGGGACATGCGGTTGAAAACGGTTTGATTTTAGGCAACCCTGATAACACCTTTGCGCCCAAGGCGACGGCGACCCGTGCCGAAAGCGCCGTCATTATCCACCGTCTTTTAACTCTGGTGAACACACCGCCGGTCGAAGGAAGCTATAACGAGATGTACGGCGCCGCGGAGTATGCGCAGGTGGATATCGAAAAGCTGATTACGGATGCTTATGCCGCAGGAAAGAAGTCGGTTACCCTACCCAAGGGCGTTTATCGGGTGGATGACGGCGGAAAACAAGGGCATATCGCCTTAAAGAGCATGAAGGATTTTACCGTCAACGGCTACGACACCATCCTCCTTTGGGAAAACCCGACGGTGCCCGGCTTTGTTCTTCGTGATTGTGAAAATCTGACCTTTAACGGTTTGACTCTGGATAATCAGCGCCTTTCCTATTTCCAGGGTACGGTACAGGAAATTGCCCGTGACCGCCGTTCTTATATTCTGAAGTTAGACCCGAGCTATCCGCATCACTTACTGGACAACATGGTGGCAGAAGCCAATCCTGCCATTGGCTATTTTGATGAAAATCTGCGTCGTATTCCCAATACCGCTGCCATGGGTGACGACATTCAAAAGATCGGGCAGTACCGCTATCGGGTCTTTTGCTACGACAGCCCGGACAACGCCCAAAAACGGATGGAGCAGATCAAAGTCGGCACCGTTGCCAGCGGTATGTGTAAACGTGCAGTGGGATTTGAAGTCCACGAATGCGGACCGATTACCTATAACGACTGTAACATTTACAGCGGGAACGGCGGTATTTTAGAGGCCTACGGAACGGGAGGAAGTGTCTACCGCAATTTAAAAATCGGTGACGGACCGGCGCCCGTCGGCGCAGAGTACGGCCGCGCCATCAGTATCGGCGGCGGCATCTTTATCGCCTCGGTGAAAAAAGGCCCTCTGATTGAGAACTGTACCTTTTCCCGTACCAGCGACGATACGCTGGATATTACAAGCTTTTACGGACGGGTTGCCGCACAGGAGAATGAAAAGACGGTTATCATCGGCATGTCCATGAATCGGGACGGGCTTTTAAACGTCGGCGATACCGTTCGCTTTTCAACTCCCGATAACGTTCAGGTAGCGGAAGCGAAGATAAAAAGCGTGGAAAAAACCGACTTTGTTCCGAGTGTTTCCTTGACCGAGTCGGCAGTCGGCGGCGCAGAGCAATCCTTCCCGTGGTTTTATCGGGTGACGTTGGACCAAGCCGTTTCGGTGGAGCCCCGATATCTGAGTGTGAACGTATCCTTGGCAGGCAACGGGATGGTCGTTCGGAACTGCACCTATTCCAACATCCATCCGCGGGCGATTTTGACCCATTCCAACGATATGCTGATCGAAAACTGCACATTTGAAAATATCACGGTGTCCGCCATCAAGTTCGAACCCGAAGTGGACTGGGGCGAGGGCGGTTACGTCCAAAACGCAACGGTGAGGGGTTGTACCTTCAAAAACTGCGGAACGAATATTGAGCTTTCGGGAACCGAGGATACCTGCGCCATCTCTCTGATCGGCTATACGGGGCAGGACCATCGCAATATCGTTATTGAAAACAGCACCTTTGAAGGGCAGTACAGACAGGACATCATTGCCTCCTGCGTGACGGGGCTTACCTTAAAGAACAATACCTTCGGCCCGAGAGCCGAGGATGCGGAAGAATACAACTTTAAAACGTATCCTGCCATCACCGTCTTTAACAGTACCGACGTCCGCGGTGTCGGAAACCGCTTTACCGACGGTCGCGGCGTAGCGCTCGCAGAAGACGTAAAAAACGTCATAGGACTATAAAAAAAGACCTGCAAAAGCAGGTCTTTTTTGTTAGTTGTTCAAATTGGGGATTTGCCAATCGATGGGGGTTTTGCCCCAGCTTTTTAGGAGCAGGTTTGCTTTGGAAAAATGCTTGCACCCGAAAAATCCGCGGTGTGCCGATAGGGGACTGGGATGCGGAGCGGTTAACAGTCGATGTTGCGGCGCGGTAATCTGTGCTGCTTTCTCTTTGGCATGACTTCCCCAAAGCAAAAATACAATGGGGTCTTCTCGCTCGTTTAATAGTGCCATGACCCGATCGGTAAACTGTTCCCAGCCTTTGCCACGGTGGGAGGCGGCAAGCCCGTCACGGACGGTTAGGGCGGCATTCAAAAGCAATACGCCCTGCCTTGCCCAGGACTCTAAATACCCGTTATCGGGGATAAAGCAACCGCAGTCAGTCTGCAATTCTTTATAGATATTTACCAGGGATGGAGGAGTCTGCACTCCGGGCTTGACGGAAAAGGACAGGCCGTGGGCTTGGTTTAAGCCGTGGTAGGGGTCCTGACCCAAAATCACCACTTTGACGTCATGGTAAGCCGTCCACTTTAAGGCGTTGAAAATATCGTTCATGTGGGGATGAATCCGATGGGTCCGATACTCTTCCACCAAAAACTGACGGAGTTGCAGGTAGTAGGGCATGTCAAACTCACCTTTTAAGACCTGATCCCAATCGTTTCCGAAATTAACCACAGAACTGGTCCTCAAAAGCCTTCATCTCGGCTTCGTTTTCGGGAAGCTTGACGTCTTTTACCAGAGTCCAGGTCTCTACCAGTTCGACCGTTTCTTCGGGGTCGACCAGCTTTAAGGGGCTTAAAGACTCCATCTCCAGCATCAAATCGCCTGTATAGGTCTCATAAGAAACGCCAAAGTCGGGGTAGGTTTCCCCGTCTACATGGGTGTAGCCCTTAATAAAGGCATCGCCGTTTAAAAAGTACGCCGCCCAAGACCGCTCGTTATTTAAGCCCAGTTTAAAGGGACAGGTAGCGTTGGGGTCCTGACGGAGGGTAATGTACTTGTCTCCCCAGGTAACACGGGGGTCTGCCATGTTGGTGTAGGGCCAAAGCGCCAGCACGCGGTTTCCTAACAGGCCTGTTTCCTTGTTGTTCATGGGGATGATTTCCACACCGCCTGCCGCCATAACCGACAGTGCCCAGACGGAGAACTCATAGGGCCATGCGCCATGGTTGGTGACACGGTTTTTAACGACTAAACGACAGTCATTCTTCGGGTCAAAGGTGATTTCAATCTCCTTTTGTGCCAGCGTCCACTGCTCCTGAGGTGCGGTGATGCGAACACCGTTTTCCAGCTTGGTAACGGCTACGGGCAGATGGTCGGAAGAATAGCTTCTGGGCTTTGCTTCAGGACTCTGCCAGATGCGATGCCCGCCCCAGATGTACCAGGGTGCGCCAAACTTCTCTTCTGCTTCGGCACAGGAGGATTCGCGGTCCAAGTCCTCTAAAAAGAAGTTCTTGCCCCCTTCAAACGCCAAGCTGATGATACGGATACCGATATCCAAAGTAGCGATAAACGCAACCTTGCCGTTGGATACTTTCAGGCACTTGCCATAGTTTTGATACTGTAATTCTTCAAATTGAATCATCTTAATCACGATCTCCTAACAGTTTATTCAGTTCTTCACGGAAGGAATTTAAGTCGGTAAACTGACGGTAAACCGATGCAAAACGGACATAGGCAATATCGTCAATCTTCTTTAACCGTTGCATGACCAACTCGCCAATCTGGTTGGTGGTGATTTCACGCTCTAAGGAATTGTAAACGACCATTTCAACGTCAGTCGCCAGCTCGTCCAATACCTGAAAGGGGATGGGACGCTTTTCGCAGGCACGAAGCAACCCACGGAGCAACTTTTCTTTATCAAAGGGCTCACGGGTCTTGTCTTTCTTGACAATCATGACCGGCACACGCTCAATCTTTTCATAGGTGGTGAAACGCTTGCCGCAAGACAGACACTCTCTTCTGCGACGGATGGCGCCGCCTTCCTCTGTGGGACGGGAGTCCACGACCTTGCTTTCTTCAAAATCACAAAACGGACATCGCATAAATATCCCTCCTTATAGATAACTTATTTTACCACTTTTTTGTCCTGCTTGTCAATTGTATCTTGCCGATTCCTATTGGATATGTTATAATGAAAGGTAGACAAAACGAACTTTTGAGAAATATCCGAAGGAGGTGGGCAGATGTTCCAATTAGTATCCGAATACAAACCCAGTGGCGACCAGCCACAAGCCATTGAAAAACTGGTCGATGGTATCAACCAAGGTATGCATGCCCAGACCCTTCTCGGTGTCACAGGCTCGGGCAAAACCTTTACCATGGCGAACGTGATTCAGGCGGTCAACCGCCCCACCTTGGTCTTAGCCCACAACAAGACCTTGGCAGGTCAGCTGTATTCCGAGTTTAAAGAGCTCTTCCCCCATAACGCGGTAGAGTACTTTGTGTCCTATTACGATTACTATCAGCCTGAAGCCTATATTGCCAACACCGATACCTATATTGAAAAAGACGCCCAAATCAACGACGAGATTGAAAAACTCCGCCACTCGGCAACCATGGCATTGTTCGAGCGTCGGGATGTCATCATCGTCGCCAGCGTCTCCTGCATCTACGGCTTGGGCGACCCGGAGGACTATAAAGATTTGGTCATCTCTCTCCGCCCGGGGATGCAAAAAAGCCGAGGGGAGCTGATTCGCCGTCTGGTCGAGATTCAGTACGAGCGAAATGACTTAAACTTCATCCGTAACAAGTTTCGCGTCCGTGGGGACACGGTGGACATCTTCACTGCCAGCGCAGGGGAGCGGGCGGTGCGCGTGGAGTTTTTTGGGGACGAGATTGACCGCATCTGCGAAATCAACGTGGTCACCAATCAGGTGGAAGCGGTGCTGTCTCATGTGGCAATCTACCCTGCATCTCACTATGTCACCACCGAGGACAAGATGAAACGTGCCATCTCTGCCATCCAGGACGAGCTTGCAGAGCGGTTGCAGTTTTTCCGTCAAGAAGGCAAGCTGTTGGAGGCACAGCGCTTGGAACAGCGCACGATGTACGATTTGGAAATGATGCAGGAGATTGGCTTCTGCTCAGGCATTGAAAACTACTCCCGTCATATTAGCGGTCGGGCAGAGGGGTCTGCACCCTATACCTTGATGGACTACTTCCCCGAGGACTTTTTGCTCTTGGTGGACGAGTCCCATGTTACCCTGCCCCAAGTCCGTGGCATGTATAACGGGGACCGTGCCCGAAAGGACTCTTTGGTAGGGTACGGCTTCCGTCTGCCGTCGGCTTATGACAACCGTCCTTTAAACTTTGAGGAGTTTGAAGAACGCATCAACCAAGCCATTTTTATCAGCGCTACCCCTGGGGACTATGAAGCGGAGCACGCTTCCCAAACGGTAGAACAGCTGATTCGTCCCACAGGGCTGTTAGACCCGCAGGTTTCGGTTCGACCCATCGAAGGGCAGATGGACGACTTGTGGTCGGAAATCAACATCCGTGCCGAGCGCAAAGAGCGTGTTTTGGTCACTACCCTCACCAAAAAGATGGCAGAGGATTTGACCGACTTCTTAAAACGTGGTGGGGTACGGGTTCAGTACCTCCACTCGGACGTCGATACTTTAGAGCGTGCGGAAATCATCCGTGATTTGCGGCTGGGCGTATATGATGTTTTGGTAGGCATCAACCTCCTTCGGGAAGGCTTGGACCTGCCCGAGGTCTCCTTGGTCGCTATTTTGGACGCAGACAAGCAAGGGTTCCTGCGTTCTGCCACCTCCTTGATTCAGACCATCGGCAGAGCCGCCCGACATGAGCAGGGCACCGTCATTATGTACGCAGACGAAGTGACCGAGGCGATGTATTCCGCCATCTCGGAGACCGAGCGTCGTCGGGAACTGCAGCAACAGTATAACGAAGCCCACGGCATTGTGCCCAAGGGCATCCAGAAGGTCATCCACCAGACCCCCGAAATCACCCATACGGTGGAGCCCGAACTGCCTGAGGCAGAGGATGTTGAAACGTTGATAGAAACCCTGACTCGTGAGATGTACCGCGCAGCAGAGGATTTACAGTTCGAGCGTGCGGCCCTCCTGCGGGATCGGATTGAAGCATTGAAAGGAAACGAACATGGGACAAGATGAACTGGTGATTATCGGTGCAAGAGAGCACAATTTAAAAAATGTCAGCCTGACCATTCCACGCAACCAGCTGGTCGTGGTCACGGGTCTTTCGGGCTCGGGTAAATCGTCTTTAGCATTTGATACCCTGTATGCCGAGGGACAACGTCGGTATGTGGAATCCTTATCGGCATACGCTCGTCAATTTTTGGGACAGATGGACAAGCCCGATGTAGACGAGATTCGCGGGCTTTCGCCTGCCATCTCCATCGACCAGAAAACGACAGTGAAAAACCCGCGGTCTACCGTTGGAACGGTAACGGAAATCTATGACTATATGCGTCTGTTGTTTGCCCGAGTGGGCATTCCCCATTGCCCTGTCTGTGGCAAGGAAATCCGCCCCCAGTCGGTGGACCAGATTGCCGACGCGGTCATGGCACTGCCTAAAGAATCGCGGATTCAGGTGTTGGCTCCCTTGGTTCGCGCACGCAAGGGCGAGCATCAAAAGATTTTAGAAAATGTCCAGAAAAACGGGTTCGTTCGTGTCCGCATCGATGGCGAGATTTATGACATTTCCGAGACTCCTCAGCTGGACAAGCAGAAAAAGCATAGCATCGAAGCGGTGGTCGATCGCCTCATTGTCCGTGAGGGGATTGAAAGCCGCCTGACCGACTCCTTAGAAACCGCCCTGCGGTTGGGAGACGGCTTGGTCATTATCCAAAACTTAGCAGGAACGGAGCAGTTGTATAGCACCTCTTACAGCTGTCCCGACTGTGGCATCAACATGCCTGAACTGACCCCTCGGATGTTCTCCTTTAACAGCCCCTTTGGTGCCTGCCCCAGCTGTACCGGCTTGGGCTTCTTACTAAAAGTCGACCCCAATCTGGTCATTAACGACCCTCATAAGAGTCTGTCCGAGGGAGCTATTACCGCCAGCGGTTGGAACTTCGGCTCCAAAGGCAGTATGGCCCACGGCTACGGCAGAGGCTTGGCGGAGCGGTACGGCTTTTCGTTAGACACTCCGTACGGCGAGCTTTCAGAAGAAGTTCAGCAGGT
>JAGAUM010000130.1 GCA_017620795.1 Clostridia bacterium | reverse complement strand
GCGTCAATCCCTTTGGCGGACTTCGCATGGTGCGCCAGTCCTGTAAGGCATACGGCTATGAATTAAACCCCAAGATTGAAGAAGAGTTCCGCTATCGCACCACCCATAATGACGGTGTCTATCGTGTTTACACCGATGAAATGCGTGCTGCCAGAAAGTGCCATGTTATTACAGGTCTGCCCGATGCTTATGGCAGAGGCAGAATCATCGGTGACTACCGTCGTGTGGCGTTGTATGGCATGGACCATCTGATTGCCGAAAAGAAAAAGGATAAGGCAGAGTTAAGCAAAAAAGGCTTGACTGCAGAGCGCGTACAACTGATTGAAGAACTTGCCAAGCAGTTGGAGTTTATGGGCTACTTAAAAGAGATGGCAAACATCTACGGCTATGATATCAGCCTGCCTGCCACCAATGCTCGGGAGGCCATTCAGTGGACTTATTTCGGATACTTAGGTGCCATCAAAGAGCAGAACGGCGCCGCCATGTCCTTGGGCAGAGTGTCCACCTTCTTTGATATTTATATCGAGCGTGATATGAAAAACGGCATCCTGACCGAAGAAGGCGCACAGGAGCTGATGGACGATTTTGTCATGAAGCTTCGTTTGGCAAGACACCTGCGTACCCCCGAATACAACGAGCTGTTCGGCGGCGATCCCATGTGGATTACCGAAGCGGTTGGCGGTGTTGGTGAGGACGGCAGAACGCTGGTTACCAAGAACTCCTTCCGTATGTTAAACACCTTATACACCTTAGGGTCTTCTCCCGAACCGAACCTGACCATTTTATGGTCCTCGGCACTCCCCCGTCCCTTTAAAGAGTTCTGTGCCAAGGTTTCGGCAGAGACCGACTCCATTCAGTACGAAAACGACGATGTCATGCGTCCCGACTACGGGGATGACTACGCCATTGCCTGCTGCGTTTCTGCCATGAAGATTGGCAAGCAGATGCAGTTCTTTGGTGCAAGATGCAATCTGGCAAAGTTGTTACTCATCGCTATCAACGGTGGTTATGACACCACCTCCAAAATGCACATCGGTCCCCAGTTGCCTGTTTTGGATGACGACAAGCTGGATTACAAAACCCTAAAAGAACGGTTTGATATTTACATCGAATGGCTGAGTGAATTGTACGTCAACACCATGAACGTCATTCATTTCATCCATGACAAGTACGCCTATGAAAAGACCCAGATGGCGCTTCATGATACCGATGTGGGTCGGTTCATGGCATTTGGTATTGCAGGTCTGTCGGTCGTTGCCGACTCGTTAAGCGCGGTGAAGTACGCTTCCGTCCGTCCCATTAAGGACGAGGAAGGGTTCATCGTGGACTTTGAGACCACGGGTGAGTTCCCCAAGTACGGAAACGATGATGACCGCGTAGACCTGATTGCCCAGGGGTTAACCCGTCAGGTCATCAACGAGCTGCGAAAGACCCCCACTTATCGGAACGCTACCCACACCCTGTCGGTGCTGACCATTACCTCGAATGTCATGTATGGCAAGAACACCGGTGCCACTCCCGACGGTCGTGAAGCGGGCGGTGCTTTTGCGCCCGGTGCCAACCCCATGCATAATCGGGAAGAGAACGGCGCTTTGGCGTCCCTAAACTCGGTCGCAAAGCTCCGTTACGAGGACTGCCGCGACGGGATTTCTAACACCTTCTCCATCACCCCCGAAGCCCTGGGACGGACCGATGAAGAACGGATTTCCAACCTGGTGTCCATTTTAGACGGCTACTTCTCTAAAAAGGCACATCACATCAATGTCAATGTATTGAACCGTGAGACCTTGCAAAAGGCTTACGAGCATCCCGAAGAATACCCCAACCTGACCATCCGTGTTTCCGGTTACGCGGTGCACTTCAACAAGCTCTCCCGTGAGCAACAGCGTGAAGTCATCAGCCGTACCTTCCATGAAGCCTTATGACGGGGCGGGTACATTCCTTCCAAAGCCTCGGCACGGTAGACGGGCCGGGAGTGCGTTTTGTGGTCTTTATGCAGGGATGCCCTCTGCGTTGCGGTTGCTGTCACAATCCTGATACCTGGGAAGCAACCGGTGGTAAGGACTACACACCCCAAGAGGTCTTTGACAAGGTCATGCGGACAAAAGACTATTTCGGCAAGGATGGCGGCATCACCCTGTCGGGTGGGGAGCCACTCCTACAGCCCGAGTTTTGCGATGAGCTGTTTCGCTTGTGCAAGCAGGCAGGGGTTAATACCTGCTTGGACACGGCAGGATGCGTCTTAAACGATGAAGTCAAAGCGCTTTTAAAGCGAACCGATCGGGTGCTTTTGGATGTCAAGTACACCAACGAGCAGGATTATCAGGCGCACGTGGGTTGTGGACTGGATACCGTTTTGGCGTTTTTAGACTATTTAAACGAGCAACAGATTCCCACCACCTTACGTCAGGTCATTATCCCCACGTTAAATGACGGTGAAGAAAACATCCAAGCGTTAAAAACGCTGATTAAAAACCATCCGTGCATTGACAAGGTGGAGTTGTTGCCCTTTAAGAAAATCTGTCAGGTGAAGTATGACGATATGGGCATCCCCTTCCCCTACGCAGACCTGCCAACCCCCACCAAAGCGGAGATGCAGGCATTGGAAAACAAATTAAAAGAGTGCTGAAATTAGCACTCTTTTTTATTACTCTTTTTCTTTAAGACGCTTTTTGGCTTCTTCTACCGTTTCCCCCGTCGCGG
>JAGAUM010000129.1 GCA_017620795.1 Clostridia bacterium | reverse complement strand
GCACAGCGGGTAAATCAGCACAATCAGAACGAATTTCCCCGGAATCCACACAACGACAGAAAATCTCATTCATTTCTTCGTGGAGCGTTTCGGGGGATTTTTCATATCCTTTCTCTTTCATCAAGGGATACAAAAGCTCGGCAATGTCGCCGTATGTACCATGAACCAAAACACCGTTGATGTCGGTCTTGCCCTCTTTAACGCCAACCATTGCCATAATTTCCTCTTCAGGGAAGGAAATGTCGTTTTCGGCAAACAAAGTCCCTAAAGCGGTCTTGGCAAGGCTAATCCAGAATGCGTCAAAATCTAAAAGGGTGCCGTCTTTATCGAAAAGAATTGCTTTTGTTCTCATGCGTCTTCTCCTACTAATCGTAATGCGGTTTTTAGGGCAACGGTCAAGCCTTGCGACAAGGATGCCTTTTCCAACCACTCTTCTCTTGTATGCGCACCTTCGAATCGGCAAGCGCCGATGCAAATGGCAGGGATCCCCAGACTCCGCGGAATATTGCAGTCGGTAGACGAGGACTTAAAGGTCACTTTTTCCCCCGTCACCTCTTCGGCGACCGCTTGGCAGAGGGTTTTCAGCTCGTCCATGCCCGTCTCATCTTCTACGCTACAGGGACGGTCCCCAATCCGCTGAACGGTGATGTCATTCTCCAATTCTGCGGCAAAGAAAATCTCGGCAAACGTTTCTTCCATCTTTGCCAGACACTCGATATTATCCGACCGATACTCACAGGTCATAGTCGCACTTTGGGCAATGGTGTTGACCGAAGTGCCGCCCGTAATCGTACCCACGTTATAGGTAGTGTTGGATTCACCCTTTTTCGGCACCTCAATGGCATAAATCTTTGCCACAATCTTAGAAAGCTCGGCAATGGCGTTCTGTTCACCAAAATCCATGAACGAATGTCCGCCACGGGTACGCAGAGTAACTTCAAAACGGTGAGAGCCGACAGTACGGGTATTCATCACACCCAGCTTGGCGTCTAACGAAACGAACCGACCAATCCGACCTGCATAGTCGGAAAAGAGCGTTCTGGTTCCAATCAGGTTGCCCAAGCCCTCCTCCCCTGCGTTAAAGACGAACAAAACACCGTCTTTGGGGGAAATCTGATGCTGGATAAAGTACTTCGCCACCAGGAGCAAAACTGCCATGTGGGCAGTGTTATCGCCTACACCGGGACAGTAAATCTTCTCCTCATCCTCCGAATAAGGTAAGGGCGCCAAATCGGGGAAAACCGTGTCGGTGTGAGCAGCAAAAACCGTGATGTTGTCGCTCCCCTCGCAGTTGATAGGAAAAACCACGTTTTTGGCACTGTCAATCACGACGCCTTTTGCACCATGTTCTTCTAACCAAGCCTTGCTAAATACCGCGCGGGCTTGTTCGGTCCCTGTAGGTGCAGGAATCTTACAAAGGGTTTGAAGCAGGGTTAAAAGAGGAAAATAGTGTTGTGAAACATAGGTTGAAATATCCATAGACCCTCCTAAAATAAAACCCACAAACAGTTCTGTTTGTGGGTTTCGTAAGCAATTAACGCTTGGAGAACTGCGGAGCGCGACGAGCGGCCTTCAAGCCGTACTTCTTTCTTTCCTTCATTCTCGGGTCACGGGTCAGGAAACCAGCAGCCTTCAGAAGCGGACGATATTCTTCATCAGCCTCTAAAAGGGCACGGGACAGACCATGACGGATTGCACCAGCCTGACCGGTTATGCCACCGCCGACAACCTTGATGTTCAGGTCAAACTTGCCTTCAGTACCGGTAACAACCAGGGGCTGACGAACGATCAGCTTTAAGGTCTCTAAACCAAAGTAATCGTCGATGTCACGACCGTTAATGGTGATAACACCCTTACCGGGGAATACACGTACACGGGCGACAGAGCTCTTTCTGCGGCCGGTACCATAGAACTGTACAGATTTCTTAGTAGCCATTTCTAAAACCCCTCTCTTTCTTATTCCTGAGTCCACATTTCGGGCTTCTGAGCCTGATGAACGTGTTCAGCATCCTTGTAAACACGTAATCTGGTCAGGGCGTTAGCACCGACAGTGTTGTGCGGCAGCATGCCCTTAACAGCGAGCATCATTGCCTTCTCGGGGTTCTTTGCCATCATTTCTTTGTAGCTGACTTCTTTCAAGCCACCGACAAAGCCAGTGTGATAGCGATAGTACTTCTGGTTAATCTTGTTTCCGGTCAGAACAGCCTGAGCGCAGTTGATAACGATAACGTGATCGCCACAATCCACATTGGGAGTAAAGGTGGGCAAATGCTTACCTCTTAACAGAGCAGCAGCCTGAGCAGCAACTCTACCCAGCGGTTTGCCAGCAGCATCTATAATGTACCATTTGCGGTCCAGCGTTTCTGCCTTAGCCATGTAAGTTGACATAGTAATACCTCCTAATCTTTTTAGCACAATTAAGAGTATACCAAAGCCTTAAAGGATTGTCAACACCTTTTTTCGAAATTTATTGTTTTCATTTTTAGAGCTTTGTTTTTCTCCGTTTTACTCGTTTTTACTCTGTTTTTCTCAAAACGCATTTTTAATTTATAGTTGAAATAAGAGGGCAAAAACCGTTAAAAGCCGACGAAAAAGAGAGCATGGCATATAAAAAAGGCTTCCTTTTGGGAAGCCTTTATTCATATCTTCTGCCGGGGTTGGGCAGTTTCCAACCGTCCAGCTCCGCCTTTTCCATGGCGTGCTGAATCCGCACCTTGGTGCCTTGAACCTCCTGCTCTAAATCATGGAGCAGGGTTTTTATGTATTCACGCTTGGTGTGCCCATCTGCAGGGCATTTGTTTTTGACTACAGGCAACAAAACGCTTTTTTCAATCCGCTTGACCTCGCCCTCGGTCAGATAAAGCATAGGGCGAATCACCGTTACATCGGTGCGGTCCAGATAGGTAACGGGAGAAAAGCAACCGATGCGCCCTTCGTAAATCAGATTCATCATAAAGGTCTCCACCGCATCGTCATGGTGGTGCCCCAAAGCTACTTTATTGCATCCTGCCGCCTTTGCCGCATCGTTTAATGCACCGCGACGGAGCTTGGCACATAAAGAACAGGGATTAGGCTCTTTACGAAGATCGAAAATGATTTCCGCAATATCGGTTTTGACCACTTGATACGAAATGCCCCTTTCATCGCAAAGGGTCTGAATCGGAGAATAATCCATTCCTTCAAAACCCATGTCGATTGAAATGCCCATTACCTCAAAGGACTTGGGGTAAAAGCGTTGCAGTTCCTTTAAAGCCAAGAGCAAAAGAAGGCTATCCTTTCCGCCCGAGATGCCAACGGCAATGCGGTCGCCCGTTTCAATCATTCCATATTCATCTACTGCCTTGCGGACGGCGCT
>JAGAUM010000128.1 GCA_017620795.1 Clostridia bacterium | reverse complement strand
CCCAAGACGGAACGATTCTATTTGAGTCGGCACTGCTGGATGCCAAAGTGGGTGCGGATAAGATTGGGTTCGTGTTCCAAAACCCCGACCATCAGTTGGTCACCGATAAGGTCTGGCACGAACTGGCATTCGGCTTGGAAAGCTTAGGCTGTCCTACAGATGAAATTCGCACTCGCGTGTCCGAAATGGCTTCTTTTTTCGGGATACAGAACTGGTTTCATGAATCGGTAGAGCATCTTTCGGGGGGGCAAAAACAACTGCTGAATCTGGCTTCGGTCATGGTGATGCAACCTGATGTTTTAATTCTGGACGAGCCAACGGCGCAGTTAGACCCCATTGCGGCGCAGGAGTTTTTGCGGACACTGGAAAAAATCAATCGGGAACTGGGCACCACCGTAATCCTGTCCGAGCATCGTTTGGAAGAGGCACTTTCTCTGTCCGACCGAGTCTTGGTACTGGACGAAGGGCGTCTGATTGCAGACGGAACACCTCAAGCAGTGGGGCGGCAACTGAATGTCCAAAACCACGGGCTGTTTTCTGCATGGCCCACGCCCATGCGTGTTTATGGCGCAGTGGAAAAAGGGGAGGAATGGCCCTTGTCAGTCCGTGAAGGACGGCAATGGCTGGAACATTTTGCCCAAACCCACCAGTTGGACGAATCGGAAATTCCGTCCCCGACGCTTGCGCTTTCGGACGAGGTGGTGCTTTCTGCCAAAGACCTTTGGTTCCGTTATGAAAAGGACTCGGCAGATATCATCAAAGGGTTAGATTTAAGCATTCACCGCGGGGAATTGTTTGCCATAATCGGTGGCAATGGAACGGGAAAGTCTACCGCTTTATCCCTGTTTTCCAATTTGCTACCCGTATACCGTGGGGAACTAAAGACGGAGGGCAAAGTGGTCTTAATGCCTCAACAACCTCAGACGCTGTTTTTAAAGCCAACGGTATATGAGGATTTGTGTAGACTCTCGGACGATACGGAGCAACTTTCCCAAGTGGCGAAGCTTTGCAATATCGGTAATCTGCTGGAGTCACACCCGTATGACCTTTCGGGAGGGGAGCAACAACGGGTTGCATTGGCAATGGTTTTGTTGCTTTCACCTGACATTTTACTGTTGGACGAGCCAACCAAAGGCATGGATGCATCCTTCAAAAGCACCTTTGCAGAGCTTTTGCTGTCACTAAAAAACCAAGGCGTCACGGTAGTGATGGTTTCTCACGATATCGAATTCTGTGTAAACTATGCCGATCGCTGTGCTTTGCTTTTTGACGGAGGAATCACTTCTGTTGATGCACCCCGAACCTTCTTTTCAGGCAAGAGTTTTTATACTACTTCTGCCAATCGCATGGCACGGACGAGACTTCCCAAAGCGGTCTTGGCAGAGGATATTATTCTCGCCTGTGGAGGAACACCCCCACCTGAAAAAAAGACAATGCCCGATGAATTCCACTTGCCGCCAAGGCGGAAAAGAGTACAAGGCACTATTGAGACAGGCGCACCCCGAAAACTGCCTAAGCGGATGGCATTTACCCTGTTGGCAATCTTGGCTACAGTGGCTTTGACTTTGTTTTTAGGGACGCGTTTCTTTGGAAATCGCAAATATTATATGACAAGCCTTTTGATTCTGGCAGAAGTGTTATTGCCTTTCTTGTTTCTGTTCGAGCGTCGTAAACCTAAGGCGCGGGAATTGGTGCTGATTGGCGTGTTGTGCGCGTTGGCGGTCACAAGCCGAGCGGCGTTTTTCATGCTCTCACAGTTCAAGCCTGTTGCCGCTATTGTGATTTTGGTTGGCGTTTGTCTGGGCGCCGAGAGCGGCTTTTTGGTTGGTGCTTTGACGGCGTTTGTGTCCAACTTCTTTTTCGGTCAAGGCCCATGGACTCCATGGCAGATGGTTGCGTTTGGATTGTTGGGGTTGTTGGCAGGACTTTTGTTCCGAAATCAGCGAATCGACCGCAGAGTTCTTTCTGTCTTTGGCGGACTTTCGACCCTTTTGGTTTATGGAGGAGTGATGAACCCTGCCAGCGTTTTACTCTCCCAGACCCATCCGACATTTGCTATGTTTAAAGCAGCTTATCTTGCAGGACTTCCTTTGGATTTGGTTCATGCATTGGCGACTACCCTTTTCCTGTGGCTGATTGCCATTCCGATGGCAGAAAAGCTGACACGGATTAAAACCAAATACGGACTGGCCTTACACTGACGCCGAAACGCGACAAGTTTCGGCGTTCTTTTTTGCATATTTGCCGAAAGAGGGGTTATCCTAATACTGGAAAAAGGTTGACGGAGCGATATTTGTTTGATATAATAAATTGATACTTTATGGACTAAACACGTTTTCGGTGGTAAAGCGTGTCAATGATAGTAAAACCAAAAACTATATGGAGGTTATTTCGTGGCAAAAAAACAAAAACTGAAAATCATTCCTTTGGGAGGCTTAAACGAAATCGGTAAGAATATGACCGTTTTTGAGTACGGGGACGATATTCTGCTGGTCGACTGTGGCATGGCATTTCCCGAGGATGAGATGTTGGGCATCGATATTGTGATTCCCGATATTACTTACCTGCAGAAAAACGCGGATAAACTGCGGGCTATTGTGCTGACCCACGCCCATGAGGATCATATCGGCAGTTTGCCCTATGTCCTGCGTGAATTGCACGTTCCGGTTTATGGTACCCGTCTGGCGCTGGGCATTGTTGCCAACCGTTTAAAAGAGCATGGGATTGCAGGGGACTTGCGGAATGTAAACGCAGGTCAGACGATCAAGGTTGGCGCCTTTTCGGTGGAATTCATTCACTCGAATCATAGTATCCCCGATGCAACAGCTTTGGCAATCCATACCCCAGTAGGCATCGTTGTCCATACTGGCGACTTTAAAATTGACTGTACCCCTATTGACGGCGATATGATTGATTTGGGTCGCTTGGCGCAATTGGGCAAAAAAGGCGTTCTGGCACTGTTGTCTGACAGTACCAACGCAGAGCGCAGTGGCTATTCCATGTCCGAAAGCACTGTCGGAAAGAGCTTCGAGGAGTTCTTCCGCACGGCAGGGGACCGACGCATTATTGTGGCAACCTTTGCCTCTAACATCCATCGTATTCAGCAGATTTTTGATGCGGCTGTCCGCTATGACCGAAAGGTAGCCATCTCAGGCAGAAGTATGGAAAACATCGTTAATGTTGCGATGGAGCTGGAATACATCCATGTCCCCGACGGGGTTTTAATCGGCATTGACCAGATTCGCCGTTACCCCGACAATAAAATCGTTATCATCACCACCGGTAGCCAGGGTGAGACCATGTCGGCACTGTATCGCATGGCATTTTCCGAGCATCGGAAGGTGGAAATCGGCCCCAGTGACCTGATTGTAATCTCCGCCAGCCCCATTCCTGGAAACGAGAAACTGGTCTCCCGCGTGATTAACGAGCTTTTGAAAAAAGGCGCTCAGGTGGTTTATGAGTCCTTGGCAGATGTTCATGTTTCGGGTCATGCTAGCCAGGAAGAATTAAAACTGATGATTTCTTTGGTAAAGCCCAAGTACTTCATCCCTGTTCATGGCGAGCAACGCCATCTGCTCCAGCATGCGGAACTGGCGAAAATGCTGGGCTGGGATTCGTCCCATATCTTTATCATGGACATCGGTAAAGTACTGGAGCTGGACCGCCGTTCTGCCAAGTTAAACGGCACCGTGCCGTCAGGACGGATTTTGGTTGACGGTCTGGGTGTCGGTGATGTAGGAAACATCGTTCTGCGTGACCGCAAACACCTGTCCGAAGACGGCTTGATTGTTCTGGCAATGGGTCTTTCTGGTGAGGAACGGGAATTGGTGTCGGGCCCTGAAATTGTTTCCCGCGGCTTTGTTTATGTCCGTGAATCGGAAAACCTGATGGACGATATCAGAGCTGTCGTTTTACATTCCCTTGCCGATGCCCAGCGCCGTGGTCTGACCGACTATAATGGCATCAAAAACCTGGTGCGCGGCGACTTGGCGGACTACTTGTATCAAAAAACCAAACGCAAACCGATGATCCTGCCTGTCATCATGGAGGTATGACATTATGAAAAAACACACCATTTGTCCGGGGGTGACCTTGTATCACTTACCCTTTAAGCATTTTAAGACCGTCTCGATTCGGGTGTATTTCCATCAACCCTTGTCAGAAAAGACTGCAACGGTCAATGCCCTGTTACCAAACATTTTAATGCGCGGTTGCAAAGCATATCCGACCACACGGGAATTGAACCTGTATCTGGAAGAGCTCTACGGAGCTTCTGTGGACGCTTTTGTCAGCAAGAGGGGCGAGGACCAGGTTACCTGCTTTACTGCATCTGGCATTGCCGACGCTTATGTGCCTGAACAAGAGGGCTTGGTGCAAAAGGTCGCCATGGTTTTACACGACTTGATTTTAGCCCCCCTTATGGTGGATGGTGCTTTTAACGAAGACTATATTCGTCAGGAAAAGAAAGGCTTGAAAGAAAGCCTTTTAGCACGCATAAACGATAAACGGAGATACGTCTCCGATCGTTGTATAGAGGAAATGTGCAAGAACGACCCTTATGCAGTATACGAAGGGGGCGACGCAGAACAGGTTGACGGCATCACCAATGAGGAACTGGTTGTGGCATATCATCGTTTGTTTGAAGGCCCTGTAACCATTTTCGTCACAGGTAAAGCCGATGTTTTGCCGATTTGCGAACTGTTTTCCGATCTGAAGGGCAAAGATCTTCCGTT
>JAGAUM010000017.1 GCA_017620795.1 Clostridia bacterium | reverse complement strand
GTTAGACCTGTTCCAGTGGATTTTCGGTATGCCGGACCGCATTTATGCCCGTGCTTCTTATGGCAAGTACTATGACATTGAGGTTGAGGACGAAGTAACAGCATTTTTGGAATATGACAACGGCATGACCGCACAGTACATTACTTGCACCGGTGAAACTCCCGGAACCAACCGTCTGGAAATTGCTTGTGATATGGGTAAAATCGTTATCGAAAACGGTCAGATGATTTTCCATCGTAATGTGATTTCTGAGCGTGTTCATAATGAACAGAACAAGGCACCCTTTGGCAGACCCGAATGTTGGGAATGCAAACTGCCGATTCCTCAAGGTCCTGCAATTCCTCACGGCGCAATTCTTGAGAACTTTGCTCAGGCTGTTTTGGAAGGTAAGCCCATGCTGGCTCCCGGTGAAGAGGGAATTAATGGATTGACGATTTCCAATGCTATTCACTTGAGCTCTTGGACAGGCGAAGTGATTGATGTAAAGAGCTTCTCCGAGGACCGTTTCTATGACCTCTTGCAGGAGCGTATTGCAAACTCCAAGATTGTTAAAAAGGTAGAGCGTGTTGTTGCTGACACCGCAGGTACTTATTAAGGAGGATTATCATGGAAAAACTGATTGGTGCACAATTGTTTACCGTCCGTGATTACATGGACACTATTGAAAACTTTGAAAAAACTTGCCAGAAACTTGCTGAAATCGGTTATAAGATTGTGCAGGTTTCGGGTACTGGCTTGGATGCACGCGCGATGCGCGAGGTGTTAGACCGCTATGATATCCGCGTAGGTGCAACCCATCAGGGCTTTGATACTTTTGTAAACGAGCCCGAAAAAGTTATTGAGTATAACAAGACCTTGGGTTCTCCCGTTTGTGGTATCGGCATCATGCCCGAACCTTACCGTCAGAACGCAGATACCCTTTCCGACTTCATCGAAAAAGCCAACTGCGCGATCGAGAAGATTGAAGACGGCGAGCTGATTGTTGCATACCACAACCATGCCTTTGAATTCTTAAAAAGAGACGGTGTAACCATCATGGACCGTCTGATGAAAGAATCGAACTTAAGCTACATCATTGATACCTACTGGTTACAGGTAGCTGGTTTGAATCCTGCAACTCACATCCGTAAGGCAGGGGATAAAGCAGGTATTGTCCACTTCAAGGATGTATGCGTTGATCCCGAGAAGCCGACGTTATCTCGTATGTGCGAAGTAGGCGAGGGTAACCTTGATTGGGATGAAATCATCAAGGCTTGTGACGACTCTGCAGCGCGTTGGGCGTTTGTTGAGCAGGATTGGTGCTTTGATAAGGATCCGTTTGAATGCTTGAAGACCAGCTATGGAAACATGACCAAGAAGGGGTTTTGCTAAGTGGAAAAAGTTTGTATTGTAGGATTCGGCTGTATTGGCCCGAATTACGCCAATGCACTCTTAAAAACTAAAAATGCAGTACTTTACGGGATTTGTGACCCCAAGCCCGAGGTGCGAAAATTTGCCGAGGAAACGTATGGCGTAAAGACTTATGCTGATTTTGAGGACGTTTTGTCGGATCAAGAGGTTACATCGGTACATATTTGCACGCCCCATTATCTGCATTTTTCAATGATTCAGAAGGCTTTAGTTGCAGGGAAAAAGGTTGTTTCCGAAAAACCGATTACCCGTGTGCGTGAGGAGTTTGACGCGCTGTTACAGCTTTCTGAAAAAGATCGGGTTTGTGCTGTCTTTCAAAACCGATATAATCCTTGCGTCATTGCCTTAAAAAAGGCGATTGATGAAGGAAAGCTCGGAAAAATCCTTGGTGTAAAAGGGATTTTGACTTGGTTCAGTGACGCTTCGTATTATGAAGCAGACGGATGGCGCGGAAAAATTGCCACCGAAGGTGGAGCCGTTGTCATTAACCAAGCAGTGCATACCTTGGACTTGATGATTCATCTGTGCGGACCTGTTAAGGATATCCAAGGAAGTGTCTTTAACTTTACACTTCAGGACACCATTGAGGTAGAAGATACTGCCGTTGCCCATTTGAATTTTGAAAATGGCGCTCGAGGCACCTTCTTCGCAACCAATGGCTATGCTGAAAACTCTCCTTATTTTGTCGAAGTTGTTGGCGATAAGGGAAAGGCACGTTATCAGGATAGTAAGTTGTGGATTAATGATGAATTGGTCTTACAAGAAGGAACAACTGCTATCGGAAAATCCTACTGGGGTACAGGACATGAAATGCTGATTCATCGTTTTTATGATGAAGGGGAACGCATTTCGGTTGAAGATGTAAGCAATACGATGAAAACGCTCTTTGCTCTTTATGAAAGTGCAAAAAAGGGTGCTGAAAGAATTACGATTTCTTGAAAGGAGGAACGAATATGAAAATGACTTTCCGTTGGTACGGGGACAATGACCCTGTTACTTTGGAAAAAATCCGTCAGATTCCTGGTATGACGGGTATCGTTTCTGCCATTTATGACATCCCTGTTGGCGAAGTTTGGCCCATGGATCGTATTTTGGAATTGAAACAGAAAATCAATGATGCCGGTTTGGAATTCAAGGTTGTTGAGAGCGTTCCTGTACATGAAGACATCAAACTGGGCAAACCCACTCATGACCGTTATCTGGCAAACTATTGTCAGACTTTAAGGAATCTTGCGTCAGTGGGGGTTGATTGCGTCTGCTATAACTTTATGCCGGTGTTTGACTGGACTCGATCGGAGTTGGCTCGGGTATTGCCAGACGGTTCTAATGCTTTGGCATATGACCATGAGACGGTTTTGAAGATGGATCCGATTAAAGGTGAGCTGTCTCTGCCTGGTTGGGATGCAAGCTACAAAAAAGAGGAGCTGGCAGACCTATTGGCACAATACGGTGCGATGAACGAAGAAAAGCTTTGGGAGAACCTGCACTATTTCTTGAATGC
>JAGAUM010000127.1 GCA_017620795.1 Clostridia bacterium | reverse complement strand
CGTCCCCCTTCTGCCCCGAAGAGGGCTTTTTCGATGCGGTCCAAGCGGGTCGCCTGCTCGGCAGCGGTATCGGCACATGCCTCTTCAATGCCGTCTAAGCGGGCAGATAAGGCGCTATCGTTGTTTTCCATGACCAGCAGTTCACTGCCCAAATCACCATAAAGGGCGGTCAGTGCCTGTACCTCCTCCTGCAAGGCTTCTGCAACCTCAGTCAAGTCCGAGAGCAGAGACGTATGCTCGGAAAGTAAGGTAGTGTGGCTGGTCAGCAGTCCATCTAACGCCTGTTGGGCATGAGACAAGGAGTCCAGCGCCGAAAGGGTTTCTGTCTGTGCCGCTTCCATACGGCGGAGGCGAGAGCGGTCAGACCTTTTCTTGCGATTCCACCAAACGTGTAGCATGGCAATCACCTCATCCCTGGGCAATCAGACGGCGGTCAAAGACCAACGCGCGTTGGTAGTTTTCTTCCGCCTGACGGATGACCAGTGCCACCCGACGGGGAACGGTCACATTGACGCCACGACGCACTTGATAGGTGACTCCGTTGACTACGGCAGTTAAATACTCCTTGGTGCCGTAGGGGTGCAGATAAATCGACACCGGCTCGTCATAATAGGCGTCTGCGTTTTTTGCCGATGCCATTACGGGGGCAACAACGCGACTTTCGGGCTCTTTGACCAGTTGTTTTAATGCCAGCAATTCTTCGGTGGTCAGGCTCACCGTTACTTTCTTTTCAGCCATTCAAATTCCTCCTTTGGGGGCGGTTGCCCGCCCCACTGTTTTTACAGACTTGCCATCGTCTCGACACGAACCATGTATTCCTCGGTCAGGATTTTGGCTACCTTGGTTGCTTTCCAGCCCATGGTAGAACGCTGGTTTAAGGGGTCACCGGTACCGCCGGAGCCCAAGGGCTTAACAATCATTTCCAGACCGCCGCCGTTGACTTCGGTAACGCCGTAAGCGTCTCTGCCCAGAATCAGCGTGGAATAGACCATGCTACCGTCCGAAGAACCGCCTGCAGGATAAATCTTTCCTGCATTCATAACGCTTTCGTCCAACGGTTCGACAGTGTACAAAGAATCCTCGAAGATGGATTCTACTGTATAATTCAATCCGCCAATAACGATTTCTTTACCGACCAAAGACTCATCAATCGGCTCAGCAACAACGATGTTTCTGGTGCCCAGGTCGCCCATCTGAATGGTCAGGTACTCATGACCGCAAAGGGTCTGGACCGGAGCAAAGGTTTTGGCTTCGGTGGTTTCTACGAAGCGGACCCCTGCGATGCGACCGATTTCGCCTGCGTACCATTCGGCAGGATTATACTGGGCAACGTCCTTCCATTCGGGGTCACGCATCAGATCGTGGGCAACCGACGGATGGATAATGGCAACGAAAGAACCGTCCGCAAAGGGCTTTGCGTTGTTCTTCTTTAAAGAGGCAACCGCGCGCTGAACCGCCTTGACGGTCAGGGTATCCTCCTGCGTCAGCTGTGCACGGGAGTTTTTGGAGCCGTCGGCATACTGAACGGATGCACCGGCGTTTAAGTACTCACGAACCACGGTGTCCAAGGTTCTGCCTGCCTGATCGCCTAAAACCTCTGCGGTCTCGACCACGATGTTGTCGATGGCGGTCATGTTCAGCATATCGGTGGTGGTAACGTAAGAGCCGTACTGGTTGACCGAAGCGGAAATCTGCTCGACGGTCAGGTTCTCACCGTCGGGGGTAACACCCTCGGTCAAGGGGGTCAGTGCCTTGGGTAAGGAAGAGAAGCTACGGAACTCGATGGTCTTACCGCCGTTCTTGGGAATGGGACGCTTCTGACCGAACTGGTCATGAACCAGATTCGGCTTGGCAAACTGAATCAAACGCTTGTCATAATAGGTTTTGTTTTCTGCACTTAAAGTGGCAGTGCTCTGAATGTTTTCGTTCATGGATTATTCCTCCTAAAATTGAATGGTTTCTCCGCGCTTGACACGGCGAGCGATTTCGTTCATCTGCGCTTCGGTCAAGCGGGACACATCCATACGGATGCTGCTACGGTGCCGTGCCGTCCCATTTTCAAGGGGACGGGCGGTCTCCTCTTTGAGCAACGAAGCAATCTTGTACGCTTCTTTTAAGGTGTACCCTGCCCGAACCGCCTTTTTGACCTTGGGGTCATTGACGACGTCGATCGGGTCGGCTTCAGGACAAGCTTGTAAAAAGGATGCCCACTCTTCGGGGGTCGTGGCGCCGATTCCGTAGCGTAAGCCGCTTGCTTCCGCCTGACCCAAAACCAGTTTGGTAAGCTCCTCGTTACTGTCACAGCCGTACTCTTTCCGCAGCGTCTCAAGCAGGGGTTGTACCTGCTCATATTCCTTGGTTGCTCTGCGGTGCATGCCTAAGCGTTTTCCCATAAAGCGGTCGACCTCGTCCTGGGAATAAAACGCTAAGATGGGTTCCCGGGTGACGGACGGGCTGGTTTCGGTTGCGTCACCTTGCGGTTGGGCGAGTTCCGCTGCACTTGCGCCCGTGTTCAGTTCTGCCATGGGGTTGCCTCCTCGTTTCGGTAGGCTTGCTCCTGAAGGGAGAGGGTCTTTAACAGTTCATCTCTGCCGTTAAAGTCCATCTGCGCCACCAAGAGCTTCGCCGCTGCCGCATTCTCGGGACGGAACACCCCCAGCTTGTAAAGCTCCAGCATCAGCTGGTTCTGGCTCTCACGGGAGAAGGGGTTTTGTTTCTGGGCACGCACCTCGATGTCCAGCTCCACTTCCTTCCCACCGCGCAACAAGGAACGGTTGGAAAATGCCATAAACGCATCGCCCGTTACACGGAACATCCGCTCCTCATCGTAAAATTGCACCACCAGTGCCACGCAAAGTCGCATCAGCTCACGAAAGCTTTCATAACTGGAAGCAATCATGTCACGGCTTAGCTTGTTGCCTGCTTCCTGCAACGCCACAATGGCACTGTAGGCGGTGACCCCTTGGGCGGTACCACCCTGCTGGAAATCACGGTTGCCACAGATTTCCTTCAGCTCCTCGATTTTCCGTTCCCGAAGGTACTGGACATACGAAGGAAGCGATGCCGCCTGAAAGGGTCGGATGTGACTTTCTTCCAAGCTCCCTGCCACGTGAATCAGGTCGTTTTCGAAGTTTAGGAACTCCTGCTCGTTGACACCGCCGTTGTCCTTAATGAACCAACGCTGGCGTCCTGCCACTAAAGCGTTTTTTAAAAGCAGGCTGTCTAAATGATCGATATACTCCTGCGCTCCACGGGACAGAGCAATGTAGCCAACCCCCTGAGGGGTGCCACGCTTGGCGATCAGTCGGTCAAAGACTACGGGGTACTTGCCATGGTGGTAAAGCCCCTGCTTGGAAAGATGCTTGTCCTCTTTGGAATGATAGAGGATTGCATCTCCGCAAAATTTCAGCAAGTGTACACCGTGGTCTTTATAGTAACAGTCCACCACCAAGACCCGATTGGGGTCGAACCGATGCTCATAGCAACGGAGGTTGATGGGTGCTGCATACTGGCTGGGGGATACCTGAGGGTACAAAACGCCCATCTGTTCCCGACTCAGTACCTGAGTCACGAACAAGAATCGGCTGTCTTGAATGTCCTCAATATCAGGCTCCCAAAAGAGGTTTAACAGGTCAATCTCACGCAGACAAAGGTTGTCTCCGTCCCAGAAGGCGCCATAGGCGGCAGTGCCATGCTTTAACTTGCTCCACCAGCCTTCGGAATAGGTCTTATAAAACTCGCTCTGTGCCAAAATCACAGGCATAACTGCGGACAGCTCCTCTGCCGCCTCCAAATCATCCTCTGCACGGGGCAGAAAAATGGGGTCAGGGTAGTTGTCCATAGCGTCCGCGTGCTTGTTGGCGATGATGTTATACACATAGCCACCTGCGCCATGGATGCCTCCGTCGGTGTCCTTTCCGCCGTCGAAGCAACGGTTGCGGAACCACTCCTCGTTGTCCAACAGTTCCTGGTCAATAGCCGCCTTCTCGGCAACGTATCGGGTAAACGCGTGTTGTACTTCCTCAAAAAACTTGTTTTCCATGTTCACTCTCCTATTTCGGTAAATCAATGACCCACACTTTTCGGTCGAGGGGGTCGGTCTCGAAATGTCCGCAAGGCTTGGGGCGCTTGGCGGCAATGGGGTTCGCCATCAAAAAATAGCGACAGGCGTCATAGTCATGGTCCTCTCCGTTGGTGTCGATGTCCTCGGGTCGGTGCTTGTCATAAATCAACGCAGGCAGGGTGCGGATAAAGTCCCGACAGGTCTCAAACACATAAAGCATGGGAAACCCCGACTCGTCAAACTGCAAGCGGTAGTGCAGCTGCATCTTCCCTGCCAGTCGGGCGTTGTCCCCCGGCTCGAAGTAGACCCCCACCTTCTCCAGCATCTCCGCCACCGACTCTCCTCTTGAGGTGTCCCAGATACTGGGGTCGGCAATGCCTGTGATGGACTGCCCCGCCTCGTATCGGGCTTCGATGGTTGCAATCTCCCGACCGATTTGTTGCACCGTCCACCGTAGCCCCTCGTTGGGCTTGCCTGTGGAGCCGTAGAGCTGACGGTACAAATACGCCCGTCCGTCCTCGTCAATCGCCCACCATTGAACCGCAAAGGGCTTGGCATAGCCGAAGTCGAAGCTGCGGAACCGCCGCCAGTGAGGCGGAATTGCGAAGGGGGCAATCACATGGGTGCCGATGCGGTTTTCATACCCCTCGCGGAGGTTGCGAAACTCCGCAAACGCCTGCCCTTCGAACAAGTCCCAGTCCCCATAAAGCAGGGCGCGCTTTTCCTGATCGGGAAGCTGTTCTAACCGCTTGATGTAGGTGGGGTCGGCTTCCATCAAAAAACGGTTATCTCGCACGGTGGCAGGGATAAAGACCCGACCTCTTCCATCCTCTGCCGTCCAGACCCCCTCATGGCCAATAAACCGCTCTTTCACCCACTGGTGTCCTACCCCGCCTGGGTTGGAGGTGGACTTGACCTGCTTGGGGTGGCCGTTGACCCCACGGATGCGGGAGAGCAGGTAGCGGTACTGGAACTCGGTAAAGTGGGTCAGCTCGTCGAAACGAATCACATCGTACTCCGCCGACTGGTACTGGGTCACGTCGTTTTCGCTGTCGCAGTAGCCAAACTCGATTTCCGAACCGTTTAGAAAGACGAAGCGGTGGTTGGCGGTCTGGTATCGGCAGCAGGACTTGGGGAAAAGCGAAAGGGAGGTTAAAATCAAACTCCGTTTCAGCTCGGGGAAGGTGCGCCGTAAAATCAGCTGGCGGATACCGGGGTACTTTAAGGCGTATAAAAGCGCGTCCACCACCTGACCGAAGCTCTTGCCACCCCCTGCCGCACCGCCGTATAAGACCTCATCGGCAGTGGCGTCTAAAAAAGACTTTTGTTTTTTCGTGACCGTCAGGGTAAGCTCCATTATTCCACTACGCGGATGGTGACCTCCAGCTTGCCGTCACTCGGCTCGTCCGAGGCGAAGGCGTTTTCTGCCTTTGCCAAAAACTCCGACGCCTTTAAGCGATCCTTGATGTCCGCCTCAGGGTCGTTCAGTAAGCTCTGCCAAAAGGCGATGGCGTCTGTTTTTTTCTTGCGTTTTGCCATCCGTATCCCTCCTTTCGAACTTACTATAACACACTTCTTTTGTTCATTTTTGGTCATCTTTTTTGAAAATAAAAAAAGACTTGGAAAATCCAAGTCCTTTTTCTTGCTCGCCTTACAATTCAACCAAATCGCTAGTTTGAATATTTATTTCCTGCCACATAGAGCTTTGATGGTATCTTATGTCTGCAACCAGTTTTTGGCGGTACCATATTCCTGAAACAAAACCTTCTGGTATATCCTCTTCCGATTCGGCAAAATAGCAAAAATACTCATACCCTACAGCCGTATATCGTTGATACGCAGGAAAAAATTTTTCGTGTTTGCTATATACAGGTGAGAATACAACGATGCTTTCCCGAACTACCGAAGTGTTTTGCCCCTCCGAGATAAGCGTCTCCAGTAGCTTTGCTTCCCCACCATTGACACAAACGGAAGTTTTCTTACTGGATTGCGTCCAGCTGCGGGAAAGGGCATCTGTTACCCATGCTCTGTAGAAATCGTTTCGTAACTTTGATGCATCAACATTGCGCAACAATTCCAAATGGTTTTCCATTTTAGTAGCTACTTCTGCTGAAGACAGATTTCCGTGTGTATCTCCTTCATGCGCCGGAAGTTTTACTTCTGCCAACTCCAATGCGTACGCAGAATTCAAAACATCCTCCATCGAGATTGGCGAAGCACCACCCAAATGTAATGTCCAATACTTTTCCCGCGTTGTCAGCCCATAAAGCAATCTTCTTTTGATAATCTCATACTGTTCGTAAGTAATACCTTCCTCTGCACCAAAGTGTTCACCTTGTCCGATCATCAGCCCTTTTTCAATGCAAAAAGAAATTGCATCCCTATTCCATGCTGAAACATCTGCATATTTATCGGAATAAAGAACGATATCCTCCAAGCCTGACAGGTTCTCCCGAATGCGATAAATCATGCAGGAAAACTCTGCACGAGACACTTTGTTATCCAAACGCAGTGTCTTATCATCATATCCTTGAATTAGTCCATGATGAAGTGCGGCACTAACAATTTGTTTAGAATACTCATCCGTAAGTAACTGCGCATCTGAATATTGTGCAAGTATCGTGGTATCAATGCCCGAAAAACCACTATATAAACCAAACTCGGGTGTTGTCATAATGACACTAACACAATCATAGCGAGTCATCGTTTCGCTCCCTGCCGCCAATACAGGAATCGAACTTATCAAAAACAGCAAAACAATAAAATTCGTTCTTAATAATTTATTGAGCAATAAATTCCACCTCCAATGGTAATGAACTCATTCCACCAATTATTTTTCGTTTCATTTGAAGTCTCCTCTCTTTGTGACAATAACGAAAAATATTCTTTTACATTTTTTAAACTGGCATAATAACCACCTCCCTCGAAAAAAGGCAAGACTCTCCTCAAAAGAGGAAAGCCTTGCCTTTATGCACGTGTTTGTCATCTATTCTATTTTTAGAGGAAAAACAAAGATGCAATACAAGTCAAGCATTCCTCTCTTAAAATCCAAAAATTACCTTTTCAAACTTATTATATCAGTTGAAATAGTATTAGTCAACAAAAACTTAAAGTGTTCCTGAAACCCTAATTTCTTACCGTAACTGCCCAAAGGGCAACTTCACCCACAAAGCAAATATCACTAAAAAAGCACCCAAAAGGGTGCTTTTTTATTATAAGCATTCCAAGCGATGCTCGTCGGTTAGAATCAGCTCGTCGGCATCGGCGCCGTCAAAGTCTACGGCAACAATCTCGTTGTCGCCTTTTTTCAACCAGCAACCGGGGATGTACAAGGTCTGCTGGGTGGAAATATTCCAGTACCGGCCCAGGTTATGGCCATTGACAAAGACCACACCTTTTTTCAGGTTGGTGATGTCAATGAAGGTGTCGGTGGGGTCGTCGGTGGTTAAAGTTGCCGACAGAACACTGGGGCCCCACTGGGGCAAGCCGTTGTACTCCAAATCCGCTACATTGTCCAAGGGAATGGAGGTCATTTCCCAATGATGCAAGACCTGCTGACCGATCATGACCTGACCGACCAGCCCCTTACGGTCGAGCATGTTGGGCCCGTAGTTGATACGACCCATGGCTTCCACCAATACGTCAATGACATCGCCTTTCTTCAATCCCTCGGG
>JAGAUM010000126.1 GCA_017620795.1 Clostridia bacterium | reverse complement strand
TGGTAGAGCGTGCCGTCACAGCGAATTTCCGCCGTTTCCTTGGGGCAAAAGAGCAACTCAAAGTGTTCGTGCCAATGGGTGTGCCCGATACTGTGCGGCTTGATTTCGTGGAACTTGATGGGAAAATTCCGTTCCACGGGAAGGATTTGCTCGTATAAAGACAAGTCATTCATGATATACCTCGAACAAAAATAGTGCTAATTAAAACAAAAAACATCATAGTGTTTGTAATACAATTATGATATCATAAAATTAGCTTAAAATCAATGAAAAGAGGGATAAAATGTTAAAAGTCGGTTTGATTGGTCGTGGGAATATTTCTAAAGCACATACAGCGGCATATGATAAAATTTATGCTGAAAACGAGCGGGCGAAGATTGTTGCCTGCTGCGACATTTGCCCCCAAAACATGGAAGACCTGCCCGATGCAAGACACTATACGGATATTGATGCCTTTTTAAAAGAGGAGCAAGGCAAGCTGGATTATGTGGATATTTGTTTGCCCACCTACCTTCATGCCGAGGTCGCAATCAAGGCTATGAGAATGGGCTTTGACGTGCTTTCTGAAAAACCGATGGCACGCACCCATGCATTGGCACAGGAGATGTGCCGTGTGGCGAAGGAAACAGGACGACGGCTGATGGTCGGTCAGTGCAACCGCTTTATCGGCGCTGTGGCGGTAGTCAAGAACACCGTTGCCGACGGCTCGATGGGGAAGGTGCGCACTGCCGAATTCACCCGCGAAGGTGGCGGCGCCCCCTTGGGCTACCAGAACTGGTTTCGGGACGAAGCGTTGTCGGGTGGCGGATTGCTGGATTTGCATGTCCATGACACCGACTTGATCCAGTATATTTTCGGAACCCCCAAAGCGGTCAGCGTCATGGGACAGAACGTCAACCCCGGCGCAGGCTATGACATCGTCTTTGCCAACTACCGCTTCGACGATTTTATCGTCAGCGCCCGTTGTGACTGGACCATCGTGCATGACTTTCATGCGACCCGCGTACTGCGCGTGAACTTTGAAAAAGGCTACTTGTATCTGGATCGCACCGACGGGAAGCAGACCTTTGTGAAGGTGGACGAAGACGGAACAGTGACCGACTTATGGGAACTGGCAAAGACCGACTTGTTCTACAACGAGCTCTGCTATTTCATGGACGCGCTGGAGGGGGAAACGCCCTTTGCTGAGTGCTTGCCCGAATCCTGCGCTGAAAGCATCCGCATCGCCGAGGCGGAAAAACAATCGGCGGATTTGAATGGAGGAGTTGTATTATGCTGACCGTTTCGGAACTCTGTCACGAAATAGATGCCCGAAAGGAAGAATTGTTTGAGACCCTTTGTGAGTTGGTTCGCATCCCGTCGGAGAACGATGGTGCCTACGGTGCCGAAAAAGAACTGGCAGAAGAACTCCATCGGCGTTTTATCGCATTGGGCTTGGAGAGCGAGCTGTATTCACCGATGGAGTTGGAGGGCTTTTCGTCTCATCCCGACTATGTTGAGGGACACCATCTTGAAAATCGGTATAACGTAACGGCACGCTATCGCGGTGCAACCAACGAGGACGAGCTATTGCTGATGGGACATTCGGACACAGTAGTGGCAGGGGATTTGAATCGTTGGGATTTTGACCCGTTTGAAGGGTTTATAAAAGACGGCAAGATTTTTGGTCGTGGTGCAGTGGACGATAAGTACGCCCTTGCCACCATGCTCTTTTTGGCGAAGATTTTTAAGGATAAAGGCTTTTTGCCGCAAAAGAACCTGCTTCTTAATGCTTACTGTGATGAGGAACGGGGCGGTTCTCACGGCGCGTTGGCAGCGGTACTGAAGCACCCCTGCCCATCGATTCTGAACATGGACGGGCGGGCGGATACCGTTTGGAATTGCGGTTCCGGCGGTCAGGAGGTCAAACTCTTTTTCCATACCGAAAAAACGGCCGATTCCGCAATTACAGTGGCGCAGGCGTTGCCAATCGTACTGGAGGAGACCGAGCGGTTTGGTGAACGGCGCCGTCAAGAACTGCGCGAGAATCCGTTCTACCAAGGCTCGCCTATTCCCGATACCGCACTGCGGTATATGGGTATCCGTGCCGGCTATGATTGTATGGATTTGGGCCGCGGAGAGGTCTTTTTCATCTTCTACACCGACAAAACCAAGGCGGAGATTGACGGGGAGTTTGCAGAGCTGGAAGCAACACTTCGGAGCCGTCTGGCACCCTTGGGGATTGTGGTGGAAGGAATCGTTCCGCAGGTGCGCTTTTTCCATTACGTGCAATGTGCCCCTGATAGTGCGGACATCAATATGCTGGTTGCCGCTTCGGAAGAGGCAACGGGCGTGACACCCACTGTCTGCGGCTCCTGTTTATCCGATTTGTCGGTGATTTCCAAATACGGAAGCAGTGAGGCTTTCGCCTACGGTGCAGGCCGTGAGTTTTCCGAGCCGGGCGGACCGCATCAGCCCAATGAGTATATGCCCTGTGAGAACCTTTTGCATTTTGCCAAGGTCATCGGCGCTTATGTGTTAAAAAAGCTGGGATAAAAAAAGAGCGTACT
>JAGAUM010000125.1 GCA_017620795.1 Clostridia bacterium | reverse complement strand
GGTCGTCCTTGGGTTGGAACGGAACGCGAGCAACACCACCACAAGCAGCACAAGTAGTCTCGAACATTTCACGATTCTGCTTTAAGCTGTTCTTGCGAGCGATGCGGCATTCTTTGCAACGCGTCGGTTCGTTCTGGAATCCTTTTTCCTGATAGAATTCCTGCTCGCCTGCGGTAAAGGTAAAGTCACAACCACAGTCTACGCACTTCAATACTTTGTCTTCAAACATTGGTTTTCCCCTCACTTTGAATAAAATCTATGCCCTTGTCTTTTGTATGGGCATATGGAGCGGGTAACGGGGATCGAACCCGCACGACCGGCTTGGGAAGCCGGGACTCTACCATTGAGCTATACCCGCAAATTGTCATTCTTCTTCCTGCCTACGGACTGTGTCCAGCTTCCGTTTGACACGCTGCAAGGCATTGTCAATGGATTTTACCTGTTTGTCCATCTCGGTAGCAATTTCCTGATACGATTTGCCGTCTAAATGTTGTATAAGAACTTGTTTTTCAAGCTCGCTTAATAAGGTGTTGATGCCGTTTGCCAAGTCCTCCAACAGCTCGCGGTTTAAAACCACCTTTGCCGGGTCTACGCCGTAACTCTCATCGGGAAGCTCTAAGGAGGCATCTTCCGAGGGCGTATCAGACTTGGACAAGGAAATATACCGATTCAAAGGCAGGTGCTTCTGACGGGATGCCAGCTTTACCGCCGTTTGAATCTGTCGGGTGATACACAAATCTGCAAAGGACCGAAAGGACGCCGGACGCTTGGGATCAAAGTCCCGAATTGCCTTATAAAGCCCAATCATTCCCTCCTGCACCACGTCATCGTGCTCACCGCCTGCCAAAAAGTAGGATGCACTTTTGACCCAGACTGTGCCACGGTAACGGCTTAACAGTTCGGTGAGCGCCTCTTCATCACCGGCTTGCGCCGCCAACGACAAAGCCTCATCATTGGGAATTTTATTGGTTTCCGACATGGTTGTTCCTCCCGACCGTAGTCAGTAAACTATTTTCAGTATACAATGGTTTTTTTTAAAAGTCAAGCGCTTTTGGATATTTTCGGAAAAAGCAAGAGACGGGGCAAATCCCGTCTCTTGTGCTTTATTGCTTTAAATTCGTGACACTTTCGTCGGATTGAATCAGGTTTTGTCGTTGGGGGTCGAAGGTGTTCCCCTCCAGAACCACCTGATCCAAGTTTTTCATGCGGATGGTGTGGGGTGCGTTGTGGGCCTCCGAGTACAAAAACGTATTGTTTCGGACGGTGAAGGCCGTTCCTTCGGAGATGTGTAAATCTGCATTGTAGTTTTCATAGAAGGTGCAACCCTCGATAACAATGTTTTTGTGGTCCTGTCCCTCATAACCGCTGACAGAAATACCGGCAGAGGTTTCTAAATCCTCCCAACCGCTACGAAAAACAGTGCAGTTTCGTACGGTCAGGTTTTGAGAATATCCCGTGTCTTCCCAGTTTCGTTCGGGGGAAATCCAAAGCCCGTATCCACCGCCGTGGGAAATCTCGCAGTTTTCAATCAAACCGTTAGACCCCTTTATCAACATGGAACGGGAGCGGACATTGTGGAACTTGGTATCACGGATTTCAAAACCGTTGCACGCCCAGGAGAAGTTGTGGACATAGTTCCCTGCGGTAAGCTTGGGGATGCCCTCTTCAAAGGTCAGCGCCAGAATTTTTTGAGTAGTATCAACAACCTGTTCCCGCACGGTCTTGACGGTCAGACGGGCATATTCTTTGGTATCGTCGCCGTAAACGGCAAGCTCGTCCCCAACCCAATAGGTGGGAGTGTAGGAAGCAGACGTACGAATAAGAGTTTCGTTTCCTTCCTGACCGACTACATAGGCACGGTAGTTTCCAATGGCGATACCGTCGTCTAGCATATGCTCAAAGGTGCAGTTGGTGACAAGGGGACCTTTTCTCAACACCAAAGCATGGATGCCGTCTCCGTGGGAGCCGACCATTCGGGGCGAAATGGCTCCTAAGGGAGTAGGACCACGGGTGATGCGGACATTATCATAGTGGGTGCCACCTTCGCCATATAAGTCGTTAAACGAGGAGTAGGAGCTCCAGGAGGTAAAGTTTTTAACAGTGTTGTTCTTACAGCCGCTCATGTAAATGGCGCAGGAGGTGATATAAGCAGGTGCTGCAACATAATCCCCTACCGTTGCGTTTCCACTTGCGGATACCGAGCGGGCGCTGTTCAGGCGATAGGTGTTGGGGCCTAATTTCTCATAAGAAGAAGGTGCGACAAGGTGCGAATCCATTTCTTTTAACAGACCGGTTTCC
>JAGAUM010000124.1 GCA_017620795.1 Clostridia bacterium | reverse complement strand
ATCCGTGAGCTGACCGAATTGGAAGAAGCCCGTAAGAAGAACGGAAACAAGCTTTATTCCAACGAATGTTTGTGGCTTGCCCGTGCTTACGCTAATAGCGGTAATAAGAGCAATGCTTGCTACTATTACTTCTTGGCGGCAGAACCGCTTTATGCCGCCAAGGACTATGCGCGTGCAGATGCTATTTATACCGAGAACGATGAAAAGACACGCAAATACTCGTCCTGGGTTAAAGACGGCGCCTTTAAATGCGCTTTCAGTCGTGGGGAAAAGAAGAATCCCACGCAGGCAGACCACGAGTATTGCGTTGCGTGGTATGATGCTGCAATTACGGCTGGACAGCAGACGGCTTATGCTTATGCCAACCGTTCTTACCATCAGCGGATGTTGGGAGATTCTTTTGAGGCAGTGTCCGATGCGGAAACTGCCATCGGTATGGGCTTGCGCGAAAAGTACGTCTATAACAACCTGTTAAAGGCGCAGGTGGACGAATTGGATTACGACGGTATGCTTGAGACTATGGACGAAATGGATCGCTTGGGGCACAGCTATGAGCCTTGGTATCGTGGCTATGCAATCGAGAATTCCTACGATTATGAGGATGAAGAGGCATTGCCTTATTATCGTCAACAGGTTCAGAAAGACCCTAATCACCCAGAAAGTCTGCGGTTTTTGAGCATTTATGAAAAAGACCGCGCACAAGGGGCACGGTACGCAATTCGCTATGTCAAACAGGCATCTAAAAACGATAGTGATGCCAAGTGGATGAGCGAAGTGGCGCTGGTGAACGCGGACCTTTCCAAGGATCCCGAACTGATTCGTCAGGCGTTGGAGCTGAACCCTGAAGAAAAAGCGAAGCGGAAGGCGGAAGAGGAACAACAACGCATCAAAAAGGCGGAGCAAACTCGCTTGGAACGGGAACGCCTTCAAAGAGAAGAGGAACAACGGCAACGCTTGGAAGCACTGCGTCGTGCTGAAGAAGCAGAAAAGCGCCGTCAGGAAGAGGAAAGACGGGCAGAGGAAGCACGCTTGGCGGAGGAAGAAAGACTCCGTGCAGAAGCGGAAGCGCGCCGTCGTGCAGAAGAACTGCGTCGTGCTGAAGAAGCCGAAAAACGCCGTCTGGAAGAGGAAACACTATTGGCGATTTTGTTTTAAAACCTGTATTGACAAGGACAGGAAAAAGTGCTATAATTCTTCTTGTCTCAATCGGAAAGAGTTTTCCGAAGCAAGATATATGACCGCCGATTGTATCGGCCAAGGCCATACGGACAGCCGGGTCAAATGCCGAAAACCGCATTGCGGTTGGCAACTTCTGTTGCCTTATTGATTGAGTTAAAAGCTCAAGTTTTATAAGTTGGTTACTATAAACCGATGCCTGATGGCATAAACTTGTGAAATGGTCAATAAGAGTGGTAAAAGTAATCTTTGCTATATAAACTCTAAACCCATTGAGATTCGTCTAGGAAAGTATTCTGTTTTTGTGATACGAATGTCGCTCTACAAGTGGTATGTTGCATCAGGCAACATACCACTTTTTTATGCTTCGATGTGGGGTCGAAGAGAGGAGTACGCCATGAATAAACTGATTGAACTGAAAAACATTTCCAAAGCTTTTGACGGTGAGCCCGTCTTGGAAAATATCAGCTTGGATATTCATGATAATGAGTTTATTACCTTACTTGGTCCGTCGGGTTGCGGTAAAACTACTTTGCTGCGTATGATTGGCGGTTTCGAGTATCCCGATCAAGGCGATATCCTGTTTATGGGCGAGCGGATGAACGATACCCCGCCTCATAAAAGAAATGTCAACACCGTATTCCAAAAGTACGCTCTTTTTCCCCACTTAAACGTATTTGAAAATGTTGCCTTCCCCTTACGTGAAAAGAAGGTCCCGAAGGCGGAAATCCAGCAAAAAGTAACAGAAATGTTAGACCTTGTTATGCTGGGTAGCTTTGCCAAGCGTAGCGCTACCAGCTTATCGGGCGGTCAGCAACAGCGTGTTGCCATTGCCCGCGCGCTGATTAACCATCCGAAGGTCTTATTGTTAGATGAGCCTTTGGGTGCTCTGGACTTGAAGCTTCGCAAGGACATGCAGCAGGAACTGAAAAAGATTCAGCAGAGCACGGGAATCACCTTTGTTTTCGTTACCCATGACCAGGAAGAAGCATTAAGTATGTCTGACACCATTGTGGTTTTAAACGAGGGTAAGATTCAGCAAATCGGCACCCCAATTGATATTTATAACGAGCCGAAAAACGCCTTCGTTGCGGACTTCATCGGTGAGAGTAACATTATCGACGGCATCATGCTGGAAAACTATAAGGTCAGCTTTTCGGGTCATACCTTCGACTGTCTGGATAACGGCTTTGCGACCCGTGAGCCTGTTGACGTTGTAGTCCGTCCTGAGGATGTGGATATCGTCCCTGAGGTTTTGGGCATGCTCAGCGGCGTGGTTACGCAGGTTACCTTTATGGGCGTTCATAACGAGATTATCGTTGATATCGAAGGCTTTAAATGGATGATTCAGACCACCGAGTCGGTGGATGTTGGCGAAAGAATCGGCATTTCTTTGGATCCTGACGCCATTCATATCATGAAAAAATCCAAGTACTCTGGAATGTTTGGCGACTATTCCTCGTACTCCAACGAGCTGGACGAACTGGCGGAAGCAGGAGGTGAGGAGTAAATGGCCAAAACTCCGAGCAATCGCAGTGCGACGCTGCCCTTGCTTCCGTATTCCGCATGGTCGTTTCTGTTTATTTTAGTCCCCTTGGTCTTTGTGGCGTATTACGCTTTTACCGATGAAGGATTTCGTTTTACTACCGAGAATATCACCCGCTTTTTCACTGCGACCAGTAATGTAAAAGGGGAGGATGGTGTCCTTCGGGAGGTACATACCTATCTGGTTATATTCATGCGTTCTTTAAAACTGGCGGCCATTTCTACACTGATTTGTCTGGTTTTAGGCTATCCCATGGCGTATATCATGGCGCGTGCGTCTAACCGTACCCAAAAGACCTTGATGACGCTGATTATGATTCCCATGTGGATGAACTTCTTAATCCGTACTTATGCATGGATGACCATTCTGCAGGATACGGGTATCTTAAACAGTTTTTTGGCATTGTTTAAAATAAAGCCTCTGCACATTATCGGTACCGAGACCGCCGTTATCATCGGCATGGTCTATGACTACTTCCCGTATATGATTTTACCCATCTATTCCATTATGGCGAAGATGGACTTAAAGCTATTAGAAGCGGCTCGCGATTTGGGCTGTAACAGCTTTGGCGTTTTAAGACGGGTCATCTTCCCTTTAAGCTTACCTGGCGTGGTTTCGGGTATTACTATGGTTCTGATTCCGTCCATCAGTACCTTTTACATTTCGCAAAAATTAGGTAATGGCAAGTTCTTCTTAATCGGTGATGCGATTGAAGGTCAGTACATTGCCAACAACCTGCACTTTGCCGCAGCAATCGCCTTTATCCTGATGGTGATTTTGCTGGTTTGCATGGGTCTGTTAAAGTATCTGACGGCAAAGTTTGTTTACGGGGGTGAATGAGATGAAATGGACTTCTAAACTCTACACCGCCCTGATTTTCACCTTCCTGTTTGCCCCGATTATTATTCTTTT
>JAGAUM010000123.1 GCA_017620795.1 Clostridia bacterium | reverse complement strand
TGCCCACCACGCCTGCAGTGACCACGGCACTTCTGCCTCGGTACATATTGCTGTCCTCTACCTGACGGGTGGTGAAGGGGATGTCCTCTTCATAAGTGACGGTGCGGGTGGCGCGGACGCTTAAGTAGGGAACGGGGACCTTGACGGTCAGGGTGTCGCCAATACCAATCCGCTCGTTTTTCGATTCGTTAATCGCCATTAGGGTGTCCACATCCATGCCAAAGGCGGAGGCGATGCTCCAGAAGGTATCCCCCGACTTGACGGTGTAGACACTGTCGCCCGTGACGTTGCGGCCTTCCAAAATCTCGATGGCGGAATCCACACCCACTGCCATGGACAGAGGTGCTGAGGTCTTGCGGACTTCGACCGGCTGGTCGAAGGTGACTTTTGCCCCCTCCTCGGTGTATTTTTCCTGAAGGGTCTTTAAGACCTCATAGGCTTCCTTTTCGGTGGGAAGGACGGCACGGGTCTCCCCTGCTACTAAGATAGCGGCACCGTCAACGGTGACGTCATAGGTCTCCAAAAAGGCTTGGCGAAGCTCTTTTTCGGTGCTTAAGGTGGCTTGTGGAACAAAGGTCAGGGACAACTGAATGTCCTGATTCATCTCTAAGTTTTCAAAGTCCCGACGGACCGAGTCTTGAACAGACGCCCATTCTTCGGGAGCATGGATGTGGCCGATTTCCTCTCCGTCTACCGTGACACTGTAGCCGAAGGTGAAAATGACGGTCAGGGTCAGGCTGACCCCTGCCGAGACCAACAAAGTCAGGGTGCGAAGCCCCTTTTCACGGAGCATTGGCTTTAGCTCAGGCCAGTTGGTACGCAGGCGGACGCGCAGGCGATACCACCAGGTCTGCAACTGCTCGAACCCGTAGACTGCCAGATTGGGAAGCAGGCGCAAAAGCTTCTTCCCCCATAGGGGAAGCTTGTGGAATCCTGAGGGGAGTTTTAAAAAGCCCTTGCCCAGCTTCCGTCCCAGCGAAGTGATGGCAAAAATCAGGGACGAAAAGCCTTTTTTAAGGACTTTTCCCACACGGACAAAAAAGGCGACAAGCTGCGTCAGCACCGCTTTTGCGCGGATTTTTACAGGCGTTTTTTCGGCACGGTCGGTCTTGCGCTGGGCACGGGATTCTTGGTTAAAATAGACCTTTAAGAGTCCAAAAACCTCATCCGCCAAGCCTGCTTTGCCAAACCACTGCCGTAGCCAGGTACTTTGATGACGCATCCTCTCTCCTCCTTTTTTGATAAGCCAAGGGACATCAAGCCCCATAGGCTCTATTCTTGTTAAATTTTCGTCTTTTCGGATTTGTCGTCTTTGCAAGGCACAAAGCCTTGCTTCATCCTGCCGCACCGAAAATCCATAAAATTTCCCTGCGAATAGAAGCAGTATCACTTCCTATGGTTTCGATGTCCCTTGGCTTTAGACGATTCTCTTCAACATACATGAAATATTATACCGAATTTCGACCCGAATTGCAACACTTTTTTAACAAATGTGTAACAATCCTTGAATCATACTCATTTGGTTAATTTTTATTAACCAGTGTTTAAATTGATATCTTGATAGTAAATAAAAAGAAACCCGAAAAGGGTTTCTTCCATACTTCTTCCCTCTTCCCTCTTCCCTATTCACTAAAAAAGAACCCCGAAGGGTTCTTTTTCTTATTCCAGTTCTTTTTTGGCGATGCGGAATGCCGCGATGCCGTCTTTTAAGGGGACTGCCGCAGGGCCGCCCTTTTCGATTGCGTCAGCAAAGGTGCCCAGCTCGTTGATAAACTCCCCAATGTCCGAGAAGTTGATGCCCAAATCCATCTCCACGCCCTCTTTAAGCTCGGGAACGAAGGGGTCGCCTTCTTCGGGGTAAACGGTCAGTTTGTCCTGATCGTCTAAAACCAGCGTCGCCTTTTCCAGACGGACACGATAGCTCTGGACGAACTTCATGCAGGTGGGATATTCCCAAGAACCTTCTGCCATCAAGACCGCGTCGCCATAGCGGTAGGTTGCCCAGACATGCTCAATCACGCCGTCCTTGCCGGTTACGTGGTTGGCAACAACGCTATCAGGCTCACCGCCCATTAAGTAGCGGATAAAGTCGATATCATGCACGTGCAGGTCGATTGCCATGCCACCGGTGCGGTTGGGGTTGTTATAGTCCTTGACCCAAACAGGCTTGGGAGACAGACGGGCAAAGTCACCCGTTACCACCTTGCCGTACTTACCACTGTC
>JAGAUM010000122.1 GCA_017620795.1 Clostridia bacterium | reverse complement strand
GTGCATACCGCTTGGCTTCCGCTTTGCAAAACGAGCATCTTTTTGAAATTAACGAGTTTTATCGCAACGGCGCACCTGCCATCAGCTCCCTGCGATTGCATATCTTGCCCGATGGGGAAACAGTGCGCTATGCCTTCCGTTCAGGAACGGTAGATGTCCTTTATACCCAAGCCCGCCATATCAGTGACTATAGCGGTGTGGGAAGTGAGGTAACTCCTTTCGAGTCTATGAAGCTTGCCTTTGTGGGCTATCGTGCCGATCATCCGCTTTTGCAACATCGGACGGTTCGTCAGGTTATCAGCCAGAGTATCGACCGCAAGAAGCTGGTAGACACCGTTTTGATGGGCTACGGAACTCCAACAGCCGTACCGTTTCAACCCAACCACTATCGGTTTTTGGACATTTTCGAGCAACCGATTGCCGACATAGAGTCTGCAAAAGAAAAGTTGACCACCTTCTTATCTGGTTTGGAAGAACCTATTTCACCAACCTTTACCTTACTGGTTAATGCCGATGACGCCGCTTCGGTGAATCTGGGCGTTTCCATGGCAGGAATGCTGGCTTCCTGCGGACTGAATGTCAAGGTGGAAGAGCAACCCTTTGACACTTACTATGAACGAATCAGCACAGGGGCCTTCGATGCCTATTTGGGACAGGTGGACTTCTTCTCCGCCGATGATGTCAAAAAGTTGGTTACCCCCGACGGTGCCTTAAACTATGGCGCGTATCAGAACGAGGAGACCCTTACGCTGTTTGAAAACCTGCGCAGTGCCACAACGGAAACTGCGTTTTTGGAATCTGCCAAGGCTTTGGCAAGCTTTTTTAATCGGGAACAACCGATTCTATCGATCTGCTTTGAACAGGACCTGCTCATGAGCAAAGAGTCTGTCCAAGGCGAAAAAACACCCCTGCCCGAGCATCCCTTTTTCGGAGCGACGGCATGGAACAGGAGATGAACAGTATGCGTAACTATCAGGAAGAATTTGAAAATCGCGTAGCATTTATCCGTGACTTGGTCCAAAACAGCGGTGTTGCAGGCATTGTATTTGGTAACAGTGGTGGTAAGGATAGTGCATTGGTCGGCATTTTGTGTAAAGCCGCTTGCGAAAACACCTTGGGAATTATCATGCCCTGCGCTTCCAAACGTAACTTCGGAGAGGACCGCACCGACGGTCTTGCCGTTGCAGAGCAGTTCGGTATCGAGACCCGCTTAATCGACTTGACCGAGCAGCGGGAAGTGGCAATGAAAGCGTTGGGTGATTTGACTGAATTAAATGCTCCTGCCATTTCTAATCTGGCACCGAGACTGCGGATGATGACGCTGTACGCCGTTGCCGCTGCCGAAAACCGCTTGGTGGCAGGTACTGGTAATCGAAGTGAACGTCACATGGGCTACTTCACCAAATGGGGTGATGGGGCTTGTGACTTCAACCCCATTGCTGACCTGACCGCAACCGAGGTTTTTGAGTTCTTGCGTTATCTGAACGCTCCCCAGAATATCGTGGAAAAGGCGCCTTCTGCAGGCTTGTTTGAAGGTCAGACTGACGAGGCGGATATGGGTGTTACCTATGCTGCCATCGACCGCTATATCGAAACGGGCGAGGCAACCGACCATGACCGCGAAATCATCGATCGCTATCACCGTCGCAGTGAGCATAAGCGTCAAGGGACGGCGTTCTTTAAATAAAGGAGGGTGTTGAAATGAAAATGGTAAAAGACAAGAAATTGGTTGTGGGTGCGGACTTTGCAGGCTACCCCTTAAAAGAGGCTGTTTGCGAGCATCTTCGTAAAAAAGGTTGGGAAATTACCGACATGGGTGTAAAAGCCGATTCGGACCCCGATGACACTGATTTGATGGTCCACCGTGTGGGTTTGCGCGTTGGTGCTATGATTTCCGAAGGAGAATTCGAGCGTGCGCTGCTCTTCTGCGGTACGGGTATGGGAATCCATATCGCCGCAAGCAAGTGCCCTCACGTTCATGCAGGCGTTGTAGAAAGTGTTCCTGCTGCTTTGCGTGCCATCACCGGTAATGGTGTCAATGTCTTGGCAATGGGTGCTTTTTATGTTGCTCCTGCCATGGGGTGCGACATTGCCGATGCTTATCTGAACGCGGAGCTGGGTAGTGGCTACGAATGGTGGAAGAACTTTTACGAGTTCCATAAATTAGCCATTGACGAATTGGAAGAGTTCGATTATGAAGAATACAAGAAGAACGGATTTAAGGTCAACAAGTTGGGCGATTTTC
>JAGAUM010000121.1 GCA_017620795.1 Clostridia bacterium | reverse complement strand
TTACCGGTGCTATCGAAGCAGGCGGCAGTGTCCGTTGCGTCACTGCACCTCAGGCGGCAGAAAAGTTCTCCCGTAAGGACATGGACAAGCTGGTAGACTTGTGCAAGCTCTTCCGTGCCAAGGGCATGGCTTGGATTACCCTGATGCCCGACGGAGAAATCAAGTCCTCCATCGCCAAGTTCTTTACCGAAGACCAGTTAAAAGCCATCATCGACTGTGCCGAAGCCAAGGCAGGGGATGTCATCATGATCGTTGCAGACCGCAACCGTGTGGTCTTTGACGCTCTGGGCGCACTGCGTTTAGAGCTGGCAAAGCGCCTGGATTTAATCAACCCCGACGATTACAACTTCCTGTGGGTGACCGAGTTCCCGTTACTTGAGTATGACGAGGACGAGGGTCGCTATGTTGCCATGCACCACCCCTTCACCTCGCCCATGGACGAGGATTTGGAACTGCTGGACACCGACCCCGGTAAAGTCCGTGCCAAAGCCTATGACATTATCTTAAACGGCGTCGAGTTGGGTGGCGGTAGCATCCGTATCCACTCCCAGGAAATTCAGAAAAAGATGTTTAAAGCCATCGGCATGAGCGAGGAGGAGGCACAAGACCGCTTCTCCTTCTTACTGGATGCTTTCCGTTTCGGTGCTTCGCCTCACGGTGGTATGGCTTACGGCTTTGACCGTTTGATCATGCTCCTTTCGGGCAAGAGCTCCATCCGTGATATCATTGCCTTCCCGAAGGTACAAAACGCATCCGAGCTGATGAACGGTGCACCTTCTACCGTTGATGACAAACAGCTGACCGAGCTGGCACTGTCCATCACCGCCACTGCGGAGGAAGAAGCATGATTGAACTGAAAGGGCTGACCAAACGCTACGGCGAAAAGGTGGCGGTTGACAACCTGTCCTTTACCATCGAAAAGGGTGAAGTTGTGGGCTTTTTAGGTCCCAACGGGGCAGGTAAAAGCACCACCATGAATATGTTGACAGGCTATATCTCTGCCACGGAAGGTCAGGCGCTGATTGACGGCTATGACATCTTGGAAACCCCTAATGAAGCCAAGCGTCGCATTGGCTACCTGCCCGAGCAACCGCCCTTGTATCTGGACATGACCGTGGACGAGTACCTGCGTTTCGCCTTCAACCTGAAAAAAGCGAAGGTGGAGGATGTCAAAACCCATATTGACGAAATCTTGGAGCGGGTCGGCATCGCCCCTGTCAAAACCCGCCTGATTAAAAACCTGTCCAAAGGCTACCGCCAGCGTGTCGGCTTGGCACAAGCCCTTTTGGGAAACCCCGAAGTGCTGATTTTGGACGAGCCGACGGTTGGTTTAGACCCTGCTCAGATGATTGAAATCCGTAACCTCATTCGGGACTTGGGCAAGGAACACACCGTGCTCTTAAGCTCCCATATCTTACACGAGGTCAGTGAAATCTGCAACCGCATCATCATGATTGCCCACGGCAAGATTGTGGCGGACGATTCTTTGGAAAACCTCTCCCACACCGCTGCAGGCGGCCGCTTGATTGTGGAAGCAGAAGGGGACGAAACCGCCATTTTAGCGGCACTCTTTACCCTGCCCACCGTTCATGGCGTCACCCAAATCGGTGCACAGCGCTTCATGATAGAAGCTCCTGCTTCGGTGGAACTGCGTCGTGCCATCTTTGACCGCTGTGTGGAGCGTGGCTTTGCCTTAACCCAGTTAAAACAGGAAGAGCTTTCTTTGGAGGAAGTTTTCTTACAACGGACTCAGGAAGGGGGCGCCAACGCATGAAAGCCATTTTCGAAAAAGAGTGGGGTCTTTATTTCAGCACCCCCATCGGCTATGTCTTTTTAGGCATCTTTGCCTTCTTTTCGGGTCTCTATTTCTGGATGAACAACATCCTCTTCGGCACTACCGACTTCTATGCCTTCTTCAACGGCTTTTTAACCATCCTGTTGATTATCGTGCCGATTTTAACCATGCGCTCTTTCTCCGAGGAACGCAAGACCCGTTCGGACCAACTGCTCTTAACGGCGCCCATCAGCGTATGGGACATTATTCTGGGCAAGTTTTTAGCCGCTTTTGCCGTCTATGCCGTCGCACTGGCAATCACCCTGATTTACCCCCTGATTCTCGCTTTTATGGGCGGTTCTATTGACTGGGGTGTCTTATTCGGCAGCTACATCGGCTATCTGATGCTGGGCGTCGTTTTTATCGCGGGAGGTCTGTTCGTTTCCAACCTGACCGAAAGTCAGGTGGTTGCCGTTATTGGCACCATCGGGCTGTTGCTGATTTTTGTGCTGGTGGATTCGTTAGCCCAGTATATCACCATCTTAAACACACAAAACAGCGTTTTGGCATTCTTGTATCGTATTTTCATGACCGTGCTTTCTTGGTTTGCCTTAATGGCACGCTATGAAACCTTCTCTTTGGGAATGGTAGAGCTTCCTGCACTGGTCTATTATTTAAGCTTCGCGGCAGTCTTTTTGTTCTTAACGGGCATGAAGATTGAACAGCGTCGCTGGAATTAAGGAGGGGTCGCAGATGAACAAGAACAAACTGTGGCGCCGTGCCAATTCCGCCCTGCTGATTGCAGGTGTTTTGATTATTGTACTACTGGTGAACCTGCTGGCTGGCAAACTCTTGGGCGGTCTGCAGATTGACCTGACCCGTGAAGGCTATTTCAGCCTGTCTGACACCACCAAAAACCTCTTGGAGCGTATCGACACCCCTGTGGAAATCGCCATCCTGTCCGAGGAATCGGCAGTAGACCCCCGTCTGGGTGAGCTCCTTTCCCTTTATGACGAAAGCAAGACTCTCACTGTCACGTATGTAGACCCCGTTCGCAACCCTGCTTATGCCCAAACCCTTCCTGCCGAGGTGGCAAACCGCCTGCAAAACGGCTCGGTCTGGGTCACGGCAGAGGGGCGTTACCGTGTTTTGGCACCTTCCGACCTGGTCACCTATAACAACCTAGGTGAGCTTCAGGCAGTCAATGCGGAACAGTGCCTGACCTCCGCCATCTCTTACGTGGTTGAACCCTCGGATGAGACGGTCACCTTCGTGGGTGGCATCGCAACCGACGGCATGGTCTCTTTGTTTGAGAACGAGAACTATAACGTCACCTTCTTAGACTCCCTGCGCCTTGGCGAATTGGATGAAAACACCCGCGCACTGGTCTATATCGCACCCCAAAACGACCTGTCGGCAGAAGAGGTCACCCGTTTGGATGCTTTCTTAAACGATGGTGGACGGGTTGCATTCTTCTTCGGTGCGGATTCTCCTGCAGAACTGCCCTTGTTAGAGGAGTTTCTGTACAAATGGAACATCCGCCTCGACCGCAACATGATTATCGATCTGGAACACTGCGTCAACCAAAACCCCTACTATATCCTTGGTCTTACTGAGCCCGAGCGTTTGGAGGGCGCCAATGACGGCGCGGTGCTGATGCTTCCCCAAGCCCAAAGCGTTAGTGTCTTGGCTGACCAAGCCAACAACTATGTGGATACCGAAGTCTGGGCAACCACTTACGAGTCTGCCATGACCGCAAAGGGTCAGGGCACCGCCTCGGTACTGGCTTGCTCCAAGAAATACCGCGGTACCGATACGGTCGGCAAGGTGCTGGTTTCGGGTAGCTATCTGATGCTTCATGACGATATCGTGTCCGACTCGGCATATTCCAACAGCGCTTTTCTAAACAACATCATGCGTGATTTGTTAGACCGTAAAGACTCGGTCAACATCCCACAAAAGGTCTCCAAGACCAACACCGTCCCCATGAGCAATAGTACCTTCTGGGTCTTGACGGTTCTGGTCATCCTGGTGATTCCTGCGCTGATTGCCCTTTGGGGAATCCTTTCTTACAGAAAGAGGAGATATCTATGAGTTCCAAAAAACGGCTCTTTTGGGTAGGCGCCATCCTTCTTGTTTTGGTAGCTGCCACCGTTGCCGTGCTTTTGTGGCCCCAAACCCCTACGCCGACCCCTGGCGTGGATAAAACCGTACAACTTCATAACTTCACCGAAGCAGAGGTCACTTCTGTTACGGTGACCCGTCCCGATGCTACCCTGTCTTTTTACAAGGTTCAAGACGGGCAGTGGAATATCGAAGGGCGCGACCCTGCAGAGGTAGACGCCGCTTATGTGTTTGAAACAGTCAATGGAGCTGCGGTCTTAACCGCCATCGAAAAACTGGCAGACAGCGTAGACAACCCTGCCGATTATGGCTTTTTAACGCCTGCCGCCACGGTTTCGGTCCATGGGGCAGAGGGGACTTTGTCCACCTTGGTCTTTGGTAATAAGACCTTGGACCAAAGCGCCTACTATACCCAACTTGCAGGTAAGCCGGAGGTGTATCTGGTCGCTACTTTAGTGGTAAAGCCCTTCTTGTACACCCCCACCCAGTACCTGAAAAAGGACATCTTCGATACCTCCTTGGCAGAGGTTTCTGCCATTGCGGTCAAGCACCCCAATCACGGGGAGTTTCGCATCGTCCGCACTGCTGACCCCAAGGACGAAATGACCTTGGGCAGCTGGGCAATGACCGCACCGTACCCCAAAGAAACCCGTCCTCAAGAAACCGAAGATTGGATTCAGTCCATCTTAAGTATCACGGGCGAGGACTTGATTGAAAACACCTTAAACGCCCCCGAGTATGGGCTTTTAACCCCTGATGTGACGGTTACTGTCACCACCAAACTGGGCAGAACCGAGAAGATTTTAATGTCAACCGAAAAATCCGCTTTGTATAAAGTAGGTCGGGACCGCATCTATCTTCTGCCCGCTACGGCGAAGGAGTTCTTAAACACGGCTCCTTTCAGCCTGTTAGAACCCTTCTTGACCAAGGTGGATATCACCACCCTGTCGTCCTTTGCTTGGGACGGTCATACCATTTCGTTGGGCGACCGATATGTATTAAATGGTAAGGAAATCTCTTCCGACGCCTTTAAAAAGGCTTATCTGGAGTTGATGATGGTCACCATTATGGCTCCTGCACAAGAAGCGGATTCTGTCGCCTTGGCAAAACCGCCCGTCTTTGAGTATACCTTTACCGCTCAAAACGGCACCAAAACGCAGGTTTCCCTGTACGAAATCAATCCCCAGACCTATCTGGCAAAGATTAACGGTCGAACGGATTACCGCGTCGATGCCTATAAGGTACAGACGGCAAAGAACGCTTTAAACGCACTCTTGGAGGAATAAGACATGGCAGATGCACTGGTAAAAGCACTTTCCAAAGACGGCTTGGTTCGATTCTATGTGGCTGTCACCACTGAAATGGTCAATCAGGCAGTAAACTTTCATCATACCAGCCCCGTTGCCACTGCTGCTTTGGGGCGCACCTTAACAGGCGCATCCATCATGGGCGCACTGGCAAAACAACCCCATGAAAAACTGACCCTGCAAATCAAGGGCGACGGGCCTTTGGGCGGCATCTTAGCCGTTTCGGACGCCACTGGCAACACCAAAGGCTATGTCAATATTCCCGATGTGGATTTGCCCCTGCGTGCCGACGGT
>JAGAUM010000120.1 GCA_017620795.1 Clostridia bacterium | reverse complement strand
CGGGAGCAACCCTCGTCCATGGTGAAGCGCTCATGGCTCCAATCGCAGGATGTGCCGAGCTTTTTCAGCTGGCTGATGATGCGGCTGCCATACTGATGCTTCCAATCCCAAACGCGCTCAAGGAATCTCTCACGGCCGAGGTCGTAACGGGTAAGCCCCTCCTTGACACGCAGGTTCTCCTCTACCTTAATCTGGGTAGCAATACCTGCATGGTCGGTACCTGGTACCCACAGTGCGGCATAACCCTGCATCCGCTTCTGGCGGATGATGATGTCCTGCAAGGTCTCGTCCAACGCGTGACCCATATGCAACTGTCCCGTTACATTGGGGGGCGGAATGACGATGGTAAAGGGCGGTTTTTTCGGGTCTTCATCGGGCTTGAAAAAGCCTTTTTCCACCCAGGTCTGATACAGTCGGTCCTCTGCTTCCGACGGATCATAGTTTTTCGGTAATTCTGTCATCATAACGATACACCTCCGATTATAAATAAGAGAACACTGCCGATTATCGCAACGCCCAACCCCAGGAGTTTGACCTGAAAGATACGCTTGTCATCGGCTTCTTTCTTCAGTACCTTCTGAATGAACGGCTTTGCTCCGTAGCAGAGGAGCGCACCGACAGCCAGTATGGCCAGACTGATGATTCTTCCAATCATAGCTTCACCTCATAAAAAAATCCGCCCTTGTAAAAGGACGGAAACTTCCGCGGTACCACCTTTATTCCTGCAAAGCAGGCACTTTCACGCCTTAACGCGGCAGACGTCAGGAACTACTGATTCATCCCTGCGGCTCCAAAGCGACCTTCCGCAGTCCACTGTGGGAGCCTTTCAGCCACGGGCTCCTTCTCTAAAACAGGGGAGGGTGCGTACTCCTCTTTATCATAGCCTTTAACATTTAATAGTATAAACGCAAAAAAAATACTTGTCAAGCCAAAATTAAAATAAAGGTTGACTACTGACGAAAAATTGGTTATAATTTGTGTATATGCTTAGAAAGCGAGGTACATGTTATGACATCAAAAAGTATTGCAAAGTTACTGATTGCAGTACTCCTGATCGCAGGCATCGTTTACACCGCCATTTTTGGTATCACCATCGGTGGCAAAGTAATCCTGCCCGCAACCTTTGATGAGGAGTACGGCGTACGCAAAGGTCTGGACCTGACCGGCGGTTCGGTTCTGGTATTCGAGGCAGATGGCGATGCTGAAATCACCACTGCAACCATGGACCAGACGGTAGCCATCCTGCAGGGCCGTGCAGACCGCTTGGGTTTGGCAGAGGCAGTCATTTCGCCTCAGGGTACCAACCGCATCCGTGTGGAGATTCCTGCCGTTTCTGACCCGTCCGAGGCACGGGATATGCTGGGCGCACTGGCTCAGCTGACCTTCCGCAAGCCCGACGGTACCGTGGTCTTGACTGGCGACGATATCAAGAAGGCTGACGCAGTCTTTGGTGCTACCGATGAGTCGGGCATTGCCAACCACCACGTTGCGCTGACCCTGACCGATGAGGGTAGCAAGAAGTTCTACGAAGCAACTGCAGAAGTCGTTGCCGCCGCAGAAGACCAACGCTACATCGCCATCTACCTGGACGAGAATCTGGTTTCCGCTCCTGGCGTTCAGAACGCGATTAACACCACCGAGTGCATCATCACCGTAGGTGAGAGCGAAGATCCCCAGGCTTATACCGAGTATCTGGCAACCACCATCAACGATGGTAAACTGCCCTTTAAGTTAAACGCGATTGAGATGCGTACCATCGGTGCAACCTTAGGTGAAGGCGCACTGTCCTCCAGCTTATGGGCGGCTTTGATTGGTCTCATCATCATCCTGCTCTTTATGCTGATTTACTACCGTCTGCCCGGTTTGATGGCAGACCTGGCGCTGATTGCTTATGTAGGCATCGTCTGCATCGTTCTTGCCAAGTTCCGCATCAACCTGTCCTTGCCGGGTATCGCAGGTGTAATCCTGTCCATCGGTATGGCAGTTGACGCCAACGTCGTTATTTTCGAGCGTGTCCGTGAAGAGCTCCGCATGGGTAAATCCACCGGTGCTTCTATCGACGCAGGCTTCCACCGTGCACTGACCGCGATTATCGACTCTAATGTCACCACCTTAATCGCTGCTGTTGTTCTGTACATCGGTGGTACCGGTGCTATCCGCGGTTTCGCTGTTACTTTGGGTATTGGTGTTCTGGTCAGCATGCTGACTGCAATCTTTGTGACCCGTTTCCTGATTCGTCAGATTATTGGTCTTAGAGTAAAGAACCCCAAGATGTACGGAATTTAAGGAGGGATTGACGATGTTTTCTATCACCAAGATCAGAAAGTTCACTTTAGCAGCATCCGCCCTCATCATCGTTGCAGGTTTGATTACTGCATTCGTTTGCAACTTAAACTGGGACGTTGACTTCACTGGCGGTACCACCATGAACATTGAGCTGGGTCAGGCACCCAACACTTCCGAGATTGCTGCGGTTGCGAAGGAAGCTACCGGCGTTGCCGCATCTTCGGTACAGGCGTCTGAAGGCACTGCCGTGATTATCAAGATGCCCTATCTGACCGTTGAACAGAAAAAAGACCTGTTCGAGGCCATCAAGGAAAAATACGCACTGGTTGATGACAAGCGCGTTATCGTTCCTGAAGTAGCTGAGGGCGAGACCGCTCCCACTTCTTATCAGGAGTTTGACTTAAACATTGCTCAGGACTTCTCCGAAGCAGAGGTCAAGGCTTTGGTTGACGAAGCTACTGGCGTTGCCGCAACCGTTACCAAAGACGGTACTACTGCCAAGGTCAAGATGGAAAGTGCCATTTCCGCTTCCTATCTGGACGTTGTAAATGAAGCCATCCGTCAGGCATATAGCCCCTTGATTTCTCAGGACGATGTTTCCCCGTCCATCGGTAACGAGATGAAGACCACCGCACTGGTGACCTCCATCATTGCCGCACTTTTGATGCTGGTCTACATTGCCTTCCGTTTCGAGATTCTCTTTGCGGTTTCGGCAGTTGCCTGCCTGCTTCACGACCTGCTGATTGTCGTAGCCTTCTACGCCTTCTTCCGCATCCCCGTGAACATCAACTTCATTGCCGCAATCCTGACCGTTTTGGGTTACTCCATCAACGCAACGGTTGTTATCTTCGACCGCATCCGTGAGAATGTCAAGACCATGAAGCGCGAGAGCCCCGACGCCATTGCCGATAAGAGCATCTGGCAGACCATGGGTCGCTCCATTAACACCACCTTAACCACCCTGATTATGGTTGTGTTGCTGCTGGTTTTGGGCGTCGCTTCCATCAAGCTGTTTGCACTGCCCCTGCTGGTCGGTATGATTGCAGGTACCTATTCTTCTATCTTCCTGGCAGGCCCCATCTGGGCTTGGCTCAAGAAAAAGACCACCAAGGCATAAGTTTCAAAAACGAAAGCACGCAGAGAATCCTCTGCGTGCTTTTTTTAATCTTTGGCATGTTTTTCAGCATAGGACTGCATTAAAAGTCCCCCAATAATGCTTTCGGCAAAAACCCATACCCCGCCGTCAAAGAGGGCGGTGGCGACCGTTCGGGCATGATGGGTGTCCGCCTGATGAAACAGGAGGGCTGACCCCAATAGCACCAGACAGGCAAACCCTGTGCCCAGGCCAATCACCCGATGGGGGACAGGCCCGATACCGTTTAGGCGTTTCTGAATTCTCCGTAAGGTGGACATCGCGGTTCTCCTTTCAAAAGGATAACCCCAAAACTATTATAAGAGAAATTCAAATCCGTTGCAATGCAAAAAACTTGGTAAAGGAGCATGAATCTGGCTGATTCTTTGAAAAAAGGGACTTCTTCGCTTGACATCGGCGCGAAAAAAAGGTACAATAAAAAGAGTTTTGTTAAGAGGAGTGTTTTACATGGAATACATGGGTTTAAACGAGATTCGTGAAAAATACCTTTCGTTCTTTGAGAGCAAGGGTCACTTACGCCTGCCGAGCTTTCCGCTGATTCCCCAGGGGGATGCCAGCTTACTGCTCATCAACGCAGGTATGGCGCCCTTAAAGCCTTATTTTACCGGTAAGGAGGTTCCGCCCCGCAAGCGTGTGACCACCTGCCAAAAGTGCATCCGCACCCCTGATATTGAGCGTGTGGGTAAGACTGCCCGTCACGGCACCTTCTTTGAGATGCTGGGTAACTTCTCCTTCGGTGACTACTTCAAGACCGAGGTTACTGCCTGGGCTTGGGAGTTCTGCACCGAGGTCATGAAGCTTCCCGTTGACCGTCTGTACGTCAGCGTCTACGAAGAGGACGACGAAGCTTACGATATCTGGACCAAGCAAATCGGCGTTGCGCCCGACCACATGGTTCGTTTCGGCAAAGAAGACAACTTCTGGGAAATCGGTACCGGTCCTTGCGGTCCCTGCTCTGAGTTATACTTCGACCGTGGCGAGAAGTTCGGTTGTG
>JAGAUM010000119.1 GCA_017620795.1 Clostridia bacterium | reverse complement strand
TACCTGATGCTCCCTGCTTACGGAAACGCCTTTGGGATGCCCATTTCTGCCTTTGTGGAAATGGCAAGTGCCATTCATCCATCCATTGATACGGTGACGGAGTTTGCCCTTTTATGCGTTGTCCCCTTTAACATCATCAAGGCGGTTGTAGTTTCGGTCATTACTTTGCTGATTTATAAAAAGCTCTCCCCCATTTTGCATCCGAAAAAGGTTTGACACTTGTCGAATTTTGTGTATAATAGAAGTATAAGGAGTGATACAAATGTGGAAAGAGTTTAAGGAATTTGCGTTTAAGGGCAATGTCGTTGACATGGCTGTCGGTATGGTTGTCGGTGCTGCTTTTACCTCGATTGTCAAATCGTTGGTTGGGGATATCATCACCCCGTTAATCGGTCTTTTGACCAAGGGCATCGACTTTAAAGACCTGCAGGTTGTTCTGGCGACCGATGCAGAAGGGGCTGTAACCTCGGCACTGAACTACGGTGCGTTTATCCAAAACGTCATCGACTTCTTTATCGTTGCCTTCACCATCTTTGCAGTCATTAAGATGATGAGCATCGCCCGTAAAAAGTTCGAGAAAAAGGAAGAAGTTGTGGAAGAGATTGTAGAAGAACCGAAGCCCACTTCCGAAGACTTACTTGCCGAGATTCGTGACCTGTTAAAAGAAAAGAACTAAAAAAGAGGAGCAACTGCTCCTCTTTTTTCTTGAATTTGGATGAAACTTGTGCTACAATACCCTTGAGGTGAATGGTATGAATATCTTATCCATTGGAAACAGTTTTTCTCAGGATGCACAGCGGTATCTGCACCGCATTGCCAAAAGTGCAGGGGTGGAATTAAACACCTACAACCTTTGTATCGGCGGTTGCTCGTTAGAGCAGCACCATCGGAATATGCTTGGAGATAACAAGGCATACTGGTTAGAGATGAACGGAGAGACTATCGGGTTTCGTGTTTCATTAAAAGAAGCGCTGTTAAACCGTCGTTGGGATATCATCACCGTTCAGCAGGTCAGTCATCTTGCCCACGATTATGACACGTTCAATCCTTACCTTTCGGAGCTGGTTGCTTATATCCGCAAGTTCTGTCCCAAGTCCAAGATTGCTTTGCATCAGACCTGGGCGTATGAAAAAGGGTCCGAGCGTCTGGCGCAGTTAGGCTCTGACGATTATCGCAAGATGGTCTGGGATATCAAGCGCATCGGGTTTTACGCGTAGTATGACTGCAACTTAAACATGGTAATCCCCTCGGGTGAGGTGTTTTACTACCTGTTGGATGCAGGCATCGAAAAGGTTCACCGTGACACCTTCCATGCAAGCCTTGGGTTAGGGCGGTATGCCTTGGGGTTAACCTGGTATGCCATGTTAACAGGCAACGACATTGACGAAATCAACTTCACCGACTGGGATGAGCCCATCGGAGAAGAAGCGTTTAAAAAGATTCACCCCGTAGTAAAGCGGATTTGCAAGAGCTATCGCACCTTTAACAAGACCCGAAAATTCGCTTGTGCGGCCTGCGGTTGGATGTATGACCGCGACACCGGTGCTCCCCACATGGACATTGCACCAGGAACCAAGTTTGAAGACCTTCCCGACGAGTTTGCGTGTCCCCAATGCGGCACACCCAAAATAGCTTTTGCCGAGAAGGATGTTAAATAATAAGGAGGATTTTGTAATGAAGAAGTATGTTTGCGACGCATGCGGTTGGGTTTATGACGAAGAACTGGGCGCTCCCGATTTGGGAATTGCTCCCGGTACCAAGTTTGAAGACCTGCCCGAGGATTTTGAATGCCCCCTCTGCGGTGTAGGCAAAGACATGTTTTCGGAGGAATAAGCCATGAAATTAAGTGAAAAAGTAAGAGAGCTGTTAAATCAGCAAATCAACAAAGAGTTATACTCCGCATACCTGTACTTGGATTTTTCCAACTACTTTGAGGAGCGGAACTTAAACGGGTTTGCCAACTGGTATTATATTCAGGCGCAAGAAGAGCGGGACCACGCAATGCTCTTCTACCGCTACTTACAGAACAATGACGCCAAGGTTACCTTGGAAGCCATTGCAAAGCCCGACAAGGTGTTGGATTCGGACATGGCAGTACTACAAGCAGGGTTAGAGCATGAGGAATATGTCACCTCTTTAATCGATGCCATCTATGCCGAAGCCTACGATGCACGCGATTTCCGCACCATGCAGTTTTTAGACTGGTTTGTCAAAGAGCAGGGCGAAGAAGAAACCAACGCTCGTGACATGATTGCCAAGATGGAGCTGTTTGGTTCCAACCCCAAGAGCCTTTACGATCTGAACAACGAACTGGCGGCACGCGTTTACACCGCTCCCTCGTTGGTTCTGTAAAAAAAGCAACAAAAAAGAGAAGCCCTTCGGCTTCTCTTTTTTGTTTTAGAACAATCCTGTGATGACGCCGTTTTCGTCCACGTCGATTTTTTCAGCGGCAGGGACGGGTGGCAACCCCGGCATGGTCATGATGTCACCGGTTAAGACGACCACGAACCCTGCACCTGCAGAAACGCGGACATTTTTAATGGTGACTGTAAAGCCCTCGGGAGCGCCCAGCTTCTTGGGATCGTCCGAGAAGCTGTACTGGGTCTTTGCCATACAGACGGGCAAGGAACCGTAGCCCAGCTCGGTCAAGCGGTCTAACTGCTTCTTGGCGGCAGGCAGGATGGAGATGCCGTCACCACCGTAGACCTTTTGAACCACTGCGGTGATTTTTTCTTCCAGAGAAAGGTCGGATTCGTAGCTATAGGCAAAGTGGTTTTCCTGTTCGCAAAGACGAACCACCTCTTCTGCCATAGCGATGCCGCCGTTACCGCCATCTGCCCAGACAGTGGACAGAACCACGTTAACGCCCAGCTCCTTGCACTTTTCAATAATGCAGTCGATTTCACGGTCGGTATCAGTGGGGAAGCGATTGACTGCAACCACCGACGGCAGGCCGTAAACATTTTTGATATTGGACACATGACGGAGCAGGTTGGGGATACCCTTTTCCAGTGCTTCCACATTCTCGGTGCCCAGCTCGGTCTTGGCAAGACCCCCATGCATCTTTAAGGCACGGACGGTGGCAACGATGACCACTGCGGCAGGAGTTAACCCTGCGGCACGGCACTTGATGTCCAGGAACTTTTCAGCGCCCAAGTCTGCGCCAAAGCCGGCTTCGGTAACTACATAGTCGCCCAGTTTCAATGCCATGTTGGTGGCAATGACCGAGTTACAACCATGGGCGATGTTGGCGAAAGGTCCGCCATGGACAAAGGCAGGGGTGCCTTCTAAGGTCTGGACCAGATTGGGCTTTAAAGCGTCCTTTAACAGCGCGGTCATAGCGCCTTGGGCGTTTAACTGACCTGCGGTAACGGGCTCATCCTGATAGGTGTAGCCGACAATGATGCGGGACAGACGCTCTTTTAAGTCGGTAATGGAGGTTGACAAGCACAACACTGCCATAATCTCCGAAGCAACGGTGATGTCATAGCCGTCTTCACGGGGAACACCGTTGACCCGACCACCCAAACCGTCGGTCACGTAGCGGAGCTGACGGTCGTTCATGTCCACGCAACGCTTCCAGGTGATGCGACGGGGGTCGATGTTTAACTTGTTGCCTTGGTAGATGTGGTTGTCCAGCATGGCGGCAAGCAGGTTGTTTGCCGCGCCGATGGCGTGGAAGTCGCCCGTGAAGTGGAGGTTGATTTCCTCCATGGGGACGACCTGTGCATAGCCACCCCCTGCGGCACCGCCCTTGACCCCGAAGACAGGGCCTAAGGAAGGCTCACGCAGAGCGACCATGACATTCTTGCCGATTTTACGCAAGCCGTCTGCCAGACCGATGGTGGTCGTGGTCTTGCCCTCCCCTGCAGGGGTGGGGGTAATGGCGGTAACTAAAATCAGCTTGCTGTTCCGCTCAGGCAGGTCCCGAAGCAGAGACAGGTCCACTTTGGCTTTATTGGAGCCATAGGGTTCTAAGTACTTGGGGTCAATGTTTGCCGTTGCGGCAATCTCGGAAATGGGTTTTAACTGACAGGACTGTGCAATTTCAATATCCGTTTTCATGATAACTCCCCTTTTACTTGAAGTATTTTACTGCAGAGCGGAAGATACCCATATCGTAGTTGCCTTCCACATTCTGATACAGCGCAGGACCGATACGCTCGCTATGACCCATCTTACCCAAAACGCGTCCGTCGGGGGACAGGATACCCTCGATGGCGTAAGCAGAGCCGTTGGGGTTGTGCAGAATGTCCATGGACGGGTTGCCGTCAAAGTCTGCATACTGGGTAGCGATTTGTCCGTTCTTTGCCAGGTCTAAAATCACCGATTCGGGGGCGAAGAAGCGACCCTCACCATGAGAAATCGGAACGGTAAAGACATCACCGACGTTGGTTTCCATCAACCAAGGCGATTGGTTGGAAGCCACACGGGTGCGGACGATGCGGGACTGGTGACGGGCGATGGTATTGAAGGTCAACGTCGGGCTTTCGCTGGTGGCGGTACGGATTTCACCGTAAGGCACCAGACCCAGTTTAATCAGGGCTTGGAAGCCGTTACAGATACCACACATCAAGCCGTCGCGGTTTTGTAAGTGTTCTTGTACCTGCTCTGCAATCTTGGGGTTGCGGAAGAAGGCGGTAATAAACTTACCCGAGCCGTCCGGCTCGTCACCGCCGGAGAAACCACCAGGCAGGACAATCAGTTGTGCCTGCTTCATCGCCTCGGCAAACTCGTTGACCGAGCGGTTGATGCCCTCCTCGCTTAAGGTGTTTAAGACGAAGATTTGGGTCTTACCGCCTGCCGCTTCAATGGCGCGGGCAGTGTCATACTCGCAGTTGGTGCCAGGGAAAACAGGCAAGAGTGCCAAGGGCTTGGCGACGCTTGTCTGGGGCTTTGCCCAAGTGGTCGCAGGAGTGCTGAAGGTCTGAAGCTTGGATGCGGTCTTGGCATCCTTGGCATAGACCGGTTCCAACTTGCCTTCGTAGATTGAAAGCAGGTCAGAAAGGTTTAAGGTATACTCGCCAAAGGTCAGGGTCTGTTCCTCGGTAGTGTAGCCCAGCAACGTGCCACAGTCGCACGCTTCGGTCAACTCCAAGATAAAGGAGCCGTAAGCGTAGCCGAAGATTTCGGACAGGGAGACCTTGTCACTATACTTAAAGCCGATGTTATTACCGATGGCTTGTTTGAAGATGGCTTCTGCCACACCGCCGTAAGTGGGGGTGTATGCGGCAACACAACGGCCGCTCTTGATGACTTCGTGAACCTTGGCTGCCAGCTTTAAGAAGGAGTCGGCTTTGGGCAAGCCGTTTTCGTCCATTTCGGGACGGAGCCAGATGACGGGATGGCCTGCGCCCTTAAACTCGGGAGAGCAGACTTCAGACACATGGCCAGTGGTAACTGCGAAGGAAACCAAGGTCGGCGGAACGTCCAAGTCCTCGAAGCTACCGCTCATGGAGTCTTTGCCACCGATGGAGCCCATGCCCAAGTCTAACTGGGCAGAGAAGGCGCCAAGCAATGCGGATAAAGGCTTACCAAAACGACGGGGGTCGTTCTTGGGTTTTTCGAAGTATTCCTGGAAGGTCAGATAGGTATCTTCCATGGTAGCACCTGCGGCTGCCAGCTTTGCCACCGATTCAATGACGGCGAGGTAAGCGCCGTGATAGGGGCTCTTCTCGGTAATCATGGGGTTATAGCCCCATGCCATGTACGAACAGGTGGGGGTGTAACCGTAGCGGACAGGGATGGTGTGAACCATTGCCTGAGACGGAGTGCGTTGTTCCTTGCCACCGAAAGGCATTAAGACGGTGCCTGCACCGATGGTGGAGTCGAAACGCTCGGACAAGCCTTGCTTGGAGCAAACGTTTAAGTCCCCTACCAGGTTCTTCATGCCGCAAGCGAAGCAAGCGGGCGTTTCCTTGGTATAGGATTCGGGCTTTAACAGGTGCATGTCGGTGTGTTTTTCTGCGCCGTTGGAGTTTAAGAACTCACGGGACAGGTCAACAATCATCGTATCACGCCAGGTCATACGCAGGCGCGGTTCTTCGGTGACCGTTGCCACGACAGTGGCTTCCAAGTTCTCGGAGTCAGCAAGCTTTAAGAAGGTGTCCAGGTCCTTGGGGTCTAAAACTACTGCCATACGCTCCTGCGATTCGCTGATGGCAAGCTCGGTTCCGTCCAGACCTTCGTACTTCTTGGGAACTTTGTCCAGATTGATCATCAGTCCGTCTGCCAACTCACCGACTGCAACCGAGACGCCACCTGCACCAAAGTCGTTACAACGCTTGATGATGCGGGTTGCTTCGGGGTTGCGGAAGAGGCGCTGGAGCTTCCGTTCTTCGGGGGCGTTACCCTTCTGAACTTCTGCACCGCAGGACTCTAAGGATTCTAAGGTATGGGATTTGGAGGAGCCAGTAGCACCGCCGCATCCGTCACGACCGGTTCTGCCACCCAGTAAGACGATGATATCGTCGGGAGACGGAACGAGGCGAACCACGTTTTCCTGGGGTGCGGCACCCAAAACAGCACCGATTTCCAGACGCTTTGCGGCATAGCCCTCGTGATAGAGCTCGTCTACCTGAGAGGTGGCAAGACCGATCTGGTTGCCGTAAGAGCTATAGCCTGCGGCGGCAGTGGTGACCAGTTTACGCTGGGGAAGCTTGCCCTCCATGGTTTCGGAAATAGGACGCAAGGGGTTTGCGGCACCCGTTACACGCATGGCGGCATAAACATAAGACCGACCCGATAAGGGGTCACGGATGGCGCCACCGATACAGGTAGCGGCACCGCCGAAGGGTTCGATTTCGGTGGGGTGGTTGTGGGTCTCGTTCTTAAAGAGCAATAACCAGGGTTCGGGGCCGTTCTCGGTCTCGACGGTCATTTTGACGGTACAAGCGTTGATTTCCTCCGACTCGTCCAGTTTGGGAAGCTTGCCGTCTGCCTTTAACTGACGGGCTGCCAAGGTGGCAACATCCATTAAGGTCATGGGCTTTGCTTCTCTGCCCAAGGCTTTGCGGGAGGCTTTGTAACGCTCGAAGGCTTGCTCTAACATGGGGTCTTCGAAAGAGACCTTATCAATATGGGTCAAGAAGGTGGTGTGACGGCAGTGGTCCGACCAGTAGGTGTCAATCATGCGGATTTCGGTCAGGGTGGGGTCACGGTCCTCAGTCTTGAAGTAGTCCTGACAGAACTTCAAATCGTCCAGGTCCATGGCAAGGCCCCAGGTCTTGGAGCATTCTGCCAAAGCGGCCATATCCATTTGTAAGAACCCCTCAACGGTCTTGACCATTTCGGGGACGTCATACTCCACCTTTAAGGTGTCAACGGTGTCTAACGAAGCGATTCTTGCTTCGACAGGGTTGACTACATAGTGGCGGATTTTCGCCTCATCCTCGTCGGTTAAGTTGCCATATAAGGCATAGACGCGAGCGGTGCGAATAATCGGCTCGGAGGACGGGTCGATTAAGCGCAGACACTGACGGGCAGAGTCGGCACGCTGGTCGAACTGGCCGGGCAGGTATTCCACCGCAAAAAGGCGGTCGGCTTTGGGAAGCTCGAAGGTGGTGGTGTCTACCTGGGGTTCGGAAAAGACGGTGTCTAAGCTCTGGTTCCACAAAGTCTCGGAAACGTCTTCCACGTCATAGCGCTGAAAGAGGCGCAGGTTTTCTAAGTTTTTCAGTTCCAGTAAGGTGGTCAAATCACGGAACAACGCCGTTGCTTCGTGGGTCTGACCCTCGATTTTTTCAACATATACGCGATATACCATTATTCGTTCCCCTCCAAAATTCGCAATGCACGGGCGCCGATGTCCGAACGGCAGAAACCGTTTTTAAAGTCTACCTTCTTGGTTTCGGCATAGGCACGGTCGATGGCTTCTTTTAAGGTCGGTGCGGTGGCACAAACGCCCAATACCCGACCGCCTGCGGAAACCAGACCCGATTCGGTCTGTTTGGCACCTGCCACTACAATCATGGTGTCCTCGGAAGGCTCGGGCAGGACGATGGGACAACCGCTTTCATAAGCTTGGGGATAGCCTTTGGAGGCTAAAATCACGCAACAAGCGGCACCGTCACTAAACTGCAGGTCAATTTCGTGCAGGCGTTTTTCGGCAACTGCCTGCATGACGGTCAATAAATCGGTCTTTAAAAGGGGTAATACCACTTGGGTTTCGGGGTCACCGAAGCGGCAGTTGTACTCAATGACCTTGGGACCGTCGGGGGTAATCATGAGACCGAAGTAGAGACAGCCCGAGAAGGGTCTGCCCTCCGCTTTCATGGCGCGGATGGT
>JAGAUM010000016.1 GCA_017620795.1 Clostridia bacterium | reverse complement strand
GTTTCCAGTTGGGCACGGATTTCTTTTATCTTTTCCATCCGTGTTTTATCATATTCGAACATGACGGAGGTTATTTCCATCCGCTGTAAAAAGTCCGAAAAGCTATTGGCGTCCAACAGAATGTCTAAATATGAGATGGAGCCCTCTTCATAAAGAGCAGCGGCACGGCTACGGAAAAGCACAGTCCGTTCTTCCAGTTCTTCGTTTTGCTGAACAATCTGCTCCTCCAAAGACGAAATCTCTTCGTCCAGCTTTTTGGTTTCTGCTTCAATGGCGGAAACCTGATCGTTTAACAGGTATAATACCTGGTCATAGGCCTGTTTCTGTGCGACCTTGTCTTTTTTCTCCGCTTCTGCTGCACGGATTGCCGCCTGAAGCTCTTCCTGTCGGGTGGCGATGTCCGCCAGTTGCTTGGTTTCAGCATCGGTCGGTGCCGCAAAGACCTGATAAACCAAAGGCAAAACCATGGCAAAAACCAAAAGCACCGCTAAAATAGCAGAAAACCAAAGACGCAATTTCTTTTGTTTCTTCATGGGTTCCTCCTTAAATATTCGCGAGCATTTCAACGCATGATTACGAAAAATATGCCGTTATAAAACCCTATGAGTTCAACGCCCCTCGGCTTAAACACGCAAATGCTTGCGGATGGTAATGAGCCCACCAATAGAGCCCATTGCCGCACCAGCAAAAATCAAGCCTGCGGCAATCATGCCCATAAAGTCTCCGCTATGGGGTAGGGCAATGGCAGTGGTCTTGGCGGTAACCAGCGCATGAATGGCATCATAGCCCAACCAAATCAAGAGAACAGCAACGATTGCACCAACCAGACCAATCAGTACACCCTCGATAATAAAAGGCCAGCGGACAAACCAGTCGGTCGCGCCAACATACTTCATGATATTGATTTCCAAGCGACGGGAATGAAGTGCAATCCGAACGGTGTTGGAGATGATAAAAACTGCAATAATCGTTAAAATCGCAATCAGCCAGAAAATAATCCAACGAATCAGGTTGCTAATCTTTAATAGTGCATCTACCTGCTCCTGCTTGTTGGCGACAGAGTAAATCCCTTCAATATCTGCCAGTTTGGCGGCAACAGCTTCGTTATCCGACAGATTTGATAAGGTTACCTTAAAGGAACGGCGAAAAGGATGGTCCTCTCTCGAAAAGCCGGTAACAACTTCCTTGCCGACAATATCTACCGCCTCGTCATAGGCTTCATCCTTGGAAATGTAAGTTACTTCGCGAACGGACGGGCTGGACTGAGCGACCCTGCGCAGTAAAGGTTCAATCTTCTGCTCCGACAGGTCTTCTTCGATATAAGCGCGGATTTCACAATCGTTCTTGATATCCTCGACCATGTAGTTGACCGAGTAGCTAAACACTGAAAAGATACCCAACAAAAACAGGCTGACCAAAACCATGCTGACCGAAGCCAAACTCATCAAGCCGTTGACAAAGATGTTACGGGTACCTTCTTTGAAAAAGTAAATAAAATCTCTACTTCTCATAGACGTAAGCCCCCCTCTCTTCATCATGGGCGACCTTTCCATCTTCTATGGTGATAACCCGTTTTTTCATAGCGTCTACCAGTTCTTTGGCATGAGTCGCCACAACAACCGTAGTACCGCGACGGTTAATCTGGTCTAAAAGGTCCATAATCTCCGAAGCGGTCTGCGGGTCTAAGTTTCCCGTAGGCTCATCTGCTACCAAAAGGGGCGGATTGTTGACCAAAGCACGAGCCAACGCAACGCGCTGTTGCTCACCACCCGAAAGCTCACTGGGTTTCATCCGTGCTTTATGCGCCAAACCAACCATGCTCAAGATAGACGGAATAGTGCGGCGCATCTTGCGTTTACTCTCCCCCACAACTTCCATGGCAAAGGCGACATTTTCATAGACCGTCTTATTGGGAAGCAGGCGGAAGTCCTGAAAGACCACACCCATGCTCCGACGGAGGTAGGGTAGTTCTTTTCGGGACAGTTGATTGACGCAATAGTCATTGATATAGACATCCCCTTCGGTGGGGACTTCCTCGTGTAAAAGCAGTTTGATGACCGTGGATTTGCCTGCGCCACTGGGGCCTACAACAAACACGAACTCACCTTTTTGGATTTCCAAATCTACCTGATCCAAAGCCACAGTGCCGTTGGGGTAGACCTTACTGACTCCTTGTAATGAAATCATGGCACTCTCCTTATAGACCCATGGGGTTTGCATCCAGGTATTTTTTAACCATCAACGCTACTTTGAACACAACGGCATGCT
>JAGAUM010000118.1 GCA_017620795.1 Clostridia bacterium | reverse complement strand
GGAAAAGAAGTGATTGAAGAGGCTAAGTGCGGTAAATGTGTTTTTGCGGGTGATTTTGAGGGGCTTGCAAAAATAATGAAAGAATACATTGAGTATCCGCATGAGTTTGATGCTTGTGGACTAAATGGACGCAACTTTTTTAAAAGTAATTTTACAAAAGAAAAGTATATGGAGCGTTTGCTTGGTATATTAAATAATATGATTGGAGAAAGACGATGAGTTCATTTACAAACCAAACCCTTTTAATTACCGGAGGGACCGGTTCTTTTGGCAACGCTGTATTAAATCGTTTTTTAAAGACGGATATTGGCGAAATTCGCATTTTTTCCCGAGATGAAAAGAAACAGGATGATATGCGTCATGAGTTTCAGGTAAAGATGCCGGAGGTTGCGGACAAGATTAAGTTCTATATCGGGGATGTTCGAGATCTGGCTTCGGTTAAAAATGCAATGCACGGCGTGGACTATATCTTCCATGCTGCTGCGTTAAAGCAGGTCCCATCCTGTGAGTTTTTTCCCATTGAGGCGGTCAAGACCAATGTATTGGGGACGGAAAATGTGTTAACTGCCGCCATCGACGAGGGAGTTAAAACCGTCATCTGTCTGTCCACCGATAAAGCGGCGTACCCCGTTAACGCGATGGGTACCTCCAAGGCCATGATGGAAAAGGTCGTGGTAGCCAAGTCCAGAACAGTTGACCCGGAGAAGACCAAGATTTGCTGTACCCGTTACGGCAATGTGATGTGCAGTCGCGGATCGGTTATTCCGCTCTGGATCGATCAGATTCGCGCAAAACAGCCAATCACCATTACCGAGCCGGAGATGACTCGTTTTATTATGAGCTTGGATGAGGCGGTCAATCTTGTTCTGTTTGCGTTTGAACATGGAATCAGCGGGGATATCCTGGTTCAAAAAGCACCCGCCTGTACGATTGAAACGCTTGCAAAGGCAGTTACCGAGTTATTTGATCCTCAGGCGGAAATCAAGGTCATTGGCATCCGCCATGGCGAGAAATTGTACGAAACGTTGCTGACCAACGAAGAGTGTGCCAATGCTCTCGATATGGGCGATTTCTATCGTGTTCCCGCGGACAAGCGTGGGCTGAATTACGATAAGTATTTTGTCAAGGGCGATACGGAACGAAATCTTCTTTTTGAATTCAATTCCAACAATACCGAGTTGTTGTCGGTTGAGCAGGTAAAGGAAAAGCTCTTGTCTTTACAGTATATTCGGGACGAGTTAAAGGCGTTGGAGGAGAAAAAATGAAGTTTTTAGTATTAGGTGCGAATGGTATGGCGGGGCATATGATCTCGTTGTATCTTAAGGAGCAGGGACATGCTGTTTTTGGCTTTGATCGCCAAACGCCCCGGTATGTTGACGGGGTTTCTGGTGATGCCAGAAATACGGAATTTCTCCGCGAATTGATTGTGGCGGGTCAATATGATTCGGTAATTAATTGTATCGGGATTTTGAATCAATTTGCCGAAGAAAACAAAGCGTTAGCGAGCTTTTTGAACGGCTATTTTCCGCATTTTCTTGCGGAAGTGACCAGTGAAACCGATACACAGGTGATTCACATGAGCACCGACTGTGTGTTTTCCGGGAAACGGGGCGAATATACCGAGACGGATTTTAAAGATGGGGAAACCTTTTATGATCGCTCCAAGGCTCTTGGCGAGTTGGAGGATTGTAAAAACATAACACTTCGGAATTCGATTGTCGGTCCCGATATTAACCCCGATGGAATCGGATTGATGAACTGGTTTATGAAGCAAAGCGGCGAAATCAATGGATTTACCAAGGTCATGTGGACCGGTCAGACAACGTTGCAATTGGCGAAAACCATGGAAGCAGCCGCAAAAGAAAAGGCGTCTGGTCTTTATAATACTGTTCCCAATCATTCCATCTCAAAGTATGATTTGCTGCAGTTGTTTAACCACTATCTGCGCAATGACTCCATTGTGATTCATCCGATTGAAGGGGTAAACGCGGACAAATCCTTAAAGCGTACCCGGTATGAGTTTGATTATCGGATCCCGGATTATGAGGTCATGGTAGCTGAACTTGCAGAATGGATTATGAATCATAAGACCTTGTATTCTCATTATGGCTTATAGTAGGAGTGATGTAGATGAGTAAACTGAGGCTAATGACAATTCTCGGCACACGGCCCGAGATTATTAAGATGTCCGCAATTATCAAAAAGTGTGATCGTTATTTTGACCATGTTCTTGTACATACGGGACAAAACTATGATTACACCTTAAACGAGGTTTTTTTCAAAGATTTAGGATTGCGGGTACCGGATTATTATCTGGGCGTTGTCGGTGATCATTTAGGACAAACAATGGGAAATGTGATTTCCAAGTCGTATGAGTTGATGCAACAGGTTAAACCCGAGGCTATTATCGTACTGGGGGATACCAATTCCTGTCTTTCGGTGGTTTCCGCCAAACGTCTGAAAATTCCCGTGTTTCATATGGAAGCAGGCAACCGTTGCAAAGATGAGAATTTGCCAGAAGAAGTGATCCGTAGAATTGTAGACGTAACAAGCGATGTCAATCTTTGTTGTTCAGAGCATGCACGTAGATATATTTTGGATTCCGGGGTAAAGCCGGAATACACGTTTGTTGTTGGGTCTCCTATGGCTGAGGTGCTGAACGAAAGTATCGAGAAAATCGATGCCAGCAATATCTTGCAAACGCTCGGTCTTAAACCGCAACAGTATATTTTGCTGTCTGCACATCGCGAAGAAAACATTGATAATCAAGATAATTTCTTTAGTCTGATGAACGCAGTGAATGCATTGGCGGAAAAATATGACATGCCGATCTTGTATTCCTGCCATCCGCGTTCTAAAAAGTATATTGAGCAACGAAAATTTGTATTTGATCAGCGGGTAATTCAAAATCAGCCGTTGGGATTTTTTGATTACAATAAGCTGCAGCAAAACGCTTTCTGTGTTGTTTCGGACAGCGGAACCTTGCCCGAAGAAGGAGCCTATTTTAAGTTCCCGGCAGTCTCTGTTCGTACCTCCACGGAAAGGCCCGAAGCGATGGATAAAGGTGTGTTTACCATTGGATCGATTACAACAGAACAGGTTTTACAGGCCGTTGATTTGGCTGTTGAAATGCACAAAAACGGCGATGCCGCAGAACTTGTTTCGGCATATACCGATAATAATGTATCGGTAAAAGTGGTCAAGTTGATCCAGAGTTATACCGGTATTATTAACAAAATGGTGTGGAGGAAATCGGTTTGAAGGTATTAGTTGCTGTTGATTGGTATTATCCTGCTGCTAAATCTGGTGGCCCAGCTGTGAGTATCAGTAATTTGTGTGCATTGTTATCTGACTTTGATTTTTTTGTTGTTACGTCGAATCACGATTTTGGCACAACAGAATGCTTGCACGGAATTGATGAAGG
>JAGAUM010000015.1 GCA_017620795.1 Clostridia bacterium | reverse complement strand
TTTGTTGGTAGTCATGTTTTTTCTCCTTTCAACAACATTTGGGTTGATTATACCATAGTTTTCCCGAAAAGGGAATACTTTTTGCAAGATTTTGAGAAAAAATTTACAATCACAAAACCTGATTGGTAATGATGGCAAATTCCTCTAACGAAAGGGTTTCCGCCCGTGCCGTCGGGGCAATCCCCACTGCCGAGAGTTTTTGTGCCAGCTCGTCTTTGGTGCAGGAAAAGAGTCCCGAGCTTAATAGCGTATTGGTCAGCACCTTCCGCCGTTGGGAAAAGGCGGCTTTGACCACGGCAAAGAATTTCTTTTCGTCCACCTCTACGGGAGGATGCTCCCGTCGGGTCAGACAAAGCACTGCCGAGTCTACCTGCGGTGCAGGATAGAACTTGTCCGCAGGGACGATGCCGCAGACCTCAGGCTCGGTATAATACTGCACTGCCACGCTAATCGCGCCGCGCTCCCGTCCGCCAGGGGTCGCTGCCATCCGCTCCGCCACTTCTTTTTGGACCATGACTGTAATCTTATCAAAGGGTACCCCCGAAGTGAGCAGTGCCATTAGAATCGGCGTGGTAATGTAATAGGGCAGGTTGGCAACCACCGACACCTTTGGCAGGTTCATTTCTGCGATGATAGCTTTTAAGTCCACTTTCAGTGCGTCTCCGTGAATCACACGGACATTGTCAAACCCACCCAGAAGGTCGCCCAGAATGGGAATCAACGCATCGTCCAGCTCGATGGCGGTGACGGCACCTGCACGCTGTGCCAGATACCCTGTCATGGTGCCAAAGCCCGGGCCGATTTCAATGACCGCCGTATCACGGTCCAGTGCGGCGGCGTCTAAGATAGTGTTGACCGCACCTTCGTCAATCAGGAAGTTTTGCCCGTAGCGTTTGCGGAAGGTAAATCCGTAACGATGCATTACATCCAGTACGCCTTGTTTGGTTGCTAATTGAATCATAATCTCCTCCGTAGTAGAAAAAAGGGCGGAGTTCTTCCGCCCTTTGGATTATTCCAAAATATAAACTTTTGCGGCACGGCGACCGAACTGAATGGCTTCGTAATGCGTTTCCATAAACAGGTCCATCCGATTGCCCTTGATGTTGCCGCCCGTATCCCCTGCTACTGCGTAGCCGTAGCACCAGGACTTCCCGTCTGCCGCTTCTACATACAAACGGGTACCCAAGGGAATGACCTTCGGGTCTACCGATACGACGCCACGTTGTGCGCGCATGCCCGAGGCGGTAATCCCGTAGCCCGGGTCGCCGGGGTACTTACCACAGCTTGCATAGCCCAAGTCATAGGCAGTACAAGTGATGTCCAACACCTTACTGTAACGCAAGTCACCACGAGAGGTGCTTAAAACAGCATAGGTACCATATTCCACAACCGTAGGGGTTGCTTCAACCAAAACTTTTCTGGAAAGCTCGTTTACGCTTTCTTCCACACCGTTGCGGATGGTACGCTCCAGCGTCACTTCAGCCGAGCCCTCTTTACCCTTGGAAACCACGCGGGTCTCGCCACGTTGCATCGACCCATTGGGACGACGCTGTTCGGGGCTGGGTACAACCACCGTTTCGGTGACGGTTTCCTTGACTACACGATCTACAATAATCATCATGTCCGAAACAATCGGGTCGGTCATTGCAGGGAAGGTGTCATCAAATTCACCGATTTCAATTTTCCGTGCAGACAAGAAGTCTGCCACCGTCTTATCCGCAGAATAAACGGTCTCTCTTTCGCCACCGACAATCAAAGTCAGGGGCACAGCGCGAGTCACTGTAACAACCGCTCCGTCATAGAGCTTTTCTTCGGGTTTAGGTTCTACCGCATCAAAGCTGCCCAAAACAACCATCTGTTGGTCCAAGAAATGAGCAACGTCCAATGCAATGGTTTCGACCGCTTGGGTCGTTCCGTCCACCTGCAGCGTAACCGTCTTGGTTGCTGCGATCCGACACAGGCCTGCAACATAGCTTCCAACCGCCGTTGCAATGATGGCCAGCAAAACAAACGATATCATGAGAACGCTTCGGATCGACGGACGAACGAACCTTCCGTTCGCGTCTTTCATATGCATTTTCATAACCTCCTATAATTCCGCTCGGTCCTATTCTACGTTTTTTCTGGCAGAAATATGCAGGACTTTTGCGGGCTCCAAAGGGGAGCGTTTGCCATTATAGCAAGCTTTTTTTCGTTTGTCAAGCATTTTTTAAAACTTTTGTAACAATTTCGCCAAAGTTATGTCACAAAATCAGCGCTTAAACCACCGATATACTGCGGTTTTCTGACTTTTTACACCTGCCCAGATAAAAATGGACGGCAACACCGACAAAAGGAGTGAAGAGGTGGCAATGGACAGACCCAGTTTATTGAAAACTCCCCATAACGGCAAGAAGGGTGCATTTAAAAACAAGCCCTCGTTTAAGAAGGTCCAGTCAAAGGCCTGTGCCAGAATACAAAGAACCAATAACAGGGCAGAAAGAATCCATGCAGAAACTTCTTTTTGCCACTGCTTTTCCCCTTTTTCAAAGGTGATGCCTGTGACAAAATAAAGGAGCAGGACCACCAAAGTGCCCAAAGCAATCAGCAGATACTGGAGCCAAAGCTGGGAAACATTCCCTGCAACCAAAAACACAATGAATCCACAACCTGCAAGGCCGATATGAATGGCAAGGGAGGATAAGAAGTTAAAGAACATTTTTAATCACCTGTTTCTTCCTATATATAGTATTTGGATTTAAATCTTGGAAAAAAGCATTTCTTGCTCTTTTGGGGTCAATGGCCGACAAGCTCCTGCTTTTAAGGTTGCATCCAGAAAAACCCCACCGATAGCAGAACGGTGCAGTTCTTTCACTGTCGTTCCACAAGCGGCAAACATTCTCTTGATTTGATGATACTTGCCCTCACGCAGGGTAACAACCCCGTGATAAGCGTCCACAACATGTAGTTGGGCAGGCAGCGTGCGTGTTCCGTCCTTTAAAACCAGCCCTTTGGCGAATTCTTCCACCGTTTTTTCGGGAATCGGGTCGGTCAAAGTTGCCTCATAAATTTTGTCCACATGGTGCTTGGGAGATAAAATCCGATGGGCAAAATTGCCGTCATTGGTCAAAAGCACAAAGCCGGTAGTGTCCTTGTCCAACCGCCCCGCAGGGAACAAATCATAATGGGCAAACTCTGGCGGCACCAAATCCAATACCGTCGGATCCCGACGGTCTTCGGTAGCACTGACCACTCCTTTTGGTTATGGAGCATCAGATAGACAAAGGGGCAGTTTCGCACCTGCTTTTCCCCACAAAAAACAACGTCTTTTTCGGGGTCGATATGGGTGTCTGCCGCCGTCACCACCTGATTGTTGACGCGAACCTGTCCGCGCCAAATCAGCGCTTTCACTTCCGCTCGACTGCCACAGCCGTGGTTGGCAAGAAACTGATCCAATCGTTTCATAAAAACCTCGTCCATAAAAGTCCTCCCCCGACAAGAGTCGGAGGAGCAAACCTATTTTTCCGATAAGATTTCAACTGCACGCTCGAATTGACGGTCTTCTATAATTTCAAAACCTTCCAGAACTTCGTGCATTTTCAGCTGGGTATTGAAGTCCGCCACACCATAGGGGAACAAAGCGTTCTCCCGCTGGAAGCTCCAGACCGCCTGCTCAGTGAATACGTCAAAAATGCCGTCTACCTTGCCGGTGCCGTAGCCCATGGCGTCTAAGTACTCCTCCACTGCATAAACGTCGTCACCTTCATCTCCTACCGTTAAACGGCGGTTGATGTCCAGCTTCCTAAAGTCCTCGTCCATGTTGACGGGGCGGGTGCGATTTTTGATGGTTTCATCCGGGGTAATACCGATGCCGTGAATGTTACTGTCATCGGGCAGAAGATAGTGCCCCACCGTAATCTTGACCGACTCGGTCGCGTTTAACGGATAGCGCATCTGCATGCTGGCTTTTCCGTAGCTACGCTGACCCAATACGGTGGCAATGCCGTTACACTTTAAAGCACCGCACAGAATCTCTGAAGCGGAAGCGGTGTTTCGGTTAATCAAGACAACCACTTCCCAGTCCTCGCCCGTGCCGTCCGCCGTGTAGGTGCGGGTCTCCTCGGGCTCACGGGAGGTTT
>JAGAUM010000117.1 GCA_017620795.1 Clostridia bacterium | reverse complement strand
TTGAGACTGTGCTTGCTCCATCATCTGTTGTTGTGCCGCCTGCATTGCAGTGTAGTAATCCTGCGGAACTTTTAAGGTGCGGAGCAGTTCTTTAAAGGCTTCCTCGTCCACACGAACGGCGTCGCCCTTGGCTGCCATTGCAGCGTCCAGCTCAGTCTGGAAGAGCTTGGTGGCTTCTTCCTGATAGTGGGTGGTTAAAGCGTTACCCATGGACAGGTCCAAATCACTGATATTGCCGATGGGGTAGCGTTTGATTACATGATAGCCGTAGTCGCTCTTAACGGGAGCGGAAACCTGACCTTCAGCCAGTGCCAAAGAAGCGTCCTCGAAGCTTGCAACCATGCCGCTGCCCTTGGCAACCAGATAACCATCAGCATAGGTCTTAGAGCCTGGGTCTTCGGACAGCTCTGCAACCATGGCGTCAAAGTCTTCACCCTTGGCGGCGCGGTCACAAACGTCCTGTGCTTTTTGAAGTGCGTCTGCCTCGGTCACGGTCTCGGAGAAGTTGATCAACACATGCTTGACACGAACCCAGCCATTGTCATTGGCATAAGTGGCCAGCTTTTCACGGGGGTACAGGTCTGCGATAATCTTTGCGTAGTTGGCATTGACCTTGGCGACCCACAACAGGTTCTTGTCTTCAAAGCCGAACAGCTCTGCGGTCTGGTCAAACGCTTCCTGACTACCGAACATCTGAGAAATCAGCATTTCTTTCATGTTCTTGATTTCATCCTCGGTAGCGGCAACGTTCCGTTCCTTTGCCATGTCAACAATCAGCAGTTCCTCTTTCAGTTCCTTTAACAGTGTGGTTGAAGCATACTCGAAAGGAGTCTTGCCTTCAATCAGGTCCGCGGTGTTATCCTCTGCCCAATAGGCATCGGCAGCCGCCTCGTCCAGAATATTGGTCTGCATTTCAAGACCCAGTTTGGTGTTGTAAATCTGATAGCGTAGGGTTTCTGCGTTCAAAGACTCCCCTTCAAAGGAAATGATTGCCGAACCTGCGCAACCAGCCAAAAGGCTTGTGAGCATGCAAAGAGCCAGTAAAAAGCCCATCCATTTTTTCATCGTGTATATCCTCGCTTTCATTGGATTTTTTGTGCTAATCCTGCATTGTAATCATTATACAGGAAAAATCCACGGATTTCAATTCAATTCAACGCTTGTAACAGAAATGTAACATTACGCAGAATCTGGTCTTGGTTCTGGGATAGCAAATGCAAACGGAAGAAGGGAGATTTTCCAGGGCAGACCATGACCTTTTGCTTACGGTCGGCTTTGGAAACCAGTGCCGTAATCTGTTCCCGACTTAAGAACTGCTCGTCGGCAAAACGGATGGTCAGTTGCTCCCCTTTTTGGGTCACTTCGCTGATACCCAATGCCGAAGCGGTATGGCGGATGGTGGCAACGCAGATGAGGTTCTGAACCGAAGGCGGAATGTCACCATAACGGTCAATCAATTACTCTTCCACGATTTGCGCATCCTCCTCGTTCTGGACATTGGCGATTTTCTGGTACATCTCAATGCGCCCTTCATGGTTGCGGATATAGTATTCGGGGATAAAGGCGTCGACCTGCAAGTCCACAGTGGTTTCCAATGCAGGCTTCGGTGCTTCGCCCTGCTCGGTCTTGACCGCTTCTTCTAATAGCTGACAGTAAAGGTCATAGCCGACTGCATCCATGTGACCGTGTTGTTCAGCGCCCAGCAGGTTTCCTGCGCCGCGGATTTCCAAGTCTCGCAGAGCAATCTTAAAGCCCGAGCCGAACTCGGTAAACTCACGGATGGCTTGTAGCCGTTTTTCGGCATTTTCCTGCAGGACACGGTCCCGGCGGAAGGTTAAGTAAGCAAACGCCAAGCGGTTGGAACGCCCTACTCTGCCACGCAACTGATAGAGCTGGGAAAGACCTAATCGGTCACTGTCCTCGATGATAATGGTATTGACATTGGGGATGTCCAGACCTGTTTCGATAATAGTGGTGCAGACCAATACATCAATCTCGCCATTGAGCATTTCGCCCATGATGTTTTCCAGCTCCGCCTCTTCCATTTTACCGTGGGCGGCAGCAACACGGATATCGGGCAGGGATTTGGCGATGCGTGCAGCAACAGAGCCGACGCTTCCCACGCGGTTACACAGGTAATAGACCTGACCGCCACGGGCAATTTCTTTGGCAATGGCATCGGTCAGAATACCCTCGTTGTATTCCAGCACATAGGTCTGGACAGGGTAACGGTCTTGGGGCGGTTGCTCAATGACGCTCATATCCCGAATGCCCACCATCGCCATGTGCAGGGTTCTGGGGATAGGCGTTGCGGTCAGGGTCAGCACATCCACATCCCGACGCATTTCCTTGATTTTTTCTTTATGGGTAACACCGAAGCGTTGCTCCTCGTCAATAATCAAAAGACCCAAATCCTTAAACGCCAAGTCTTTTTGAAGCAACCGATGGGTGCCGATAATCACGTCCACGGCGCCCGATTGGACTTCGGAAACAATCTTTTTCTGCTGGGTGGGGGTACGGAAACGGGAAAGCATTTCCACCTTGACGGGGAAGTCTTTCATCCGTTCTTTGAAGTTGGTGTACTGTTGCTGTGCCAATAGCGTGGTAGGTACCAGATAGGCTACCTGCTTGCCGTCATTCACTGCTTTGAAGGCGGCACGCAAAGCGACTTCGGTCTTGCCATAGCCTACATCACCGCACAAAAGACGGTCCATGGGTCGAGGGCTTTCCATATCCCGTTTGACCTCTTCGATGCAGGTAAGCTGGTCTTCAGTCTCCTCATAGGGGAAGGTTTCTTCAAACTGCCGTTGCCACGGGGTATCGGCGGAGAAGGCATAGCCACTTTCGTTCTGCCGTGCGGCGTAGAGCGCCACCAGATTCCGTGCCAGCTCCTCACAGGAAGCACGAACCCGTGCTTTGGTCTTTGCCCAGTCGGTTCCGCCCAGCTTGTTGAGCTTCATCCGTTGGTTTTCGCCACCCACATACTTATACAAAAAGTCTAACTGGTTGACGGGGACATACAATAAATCGGTGCCTTGGTACTGGAGCTTTAAATAGTCTTTGGTGACTCCTTCGATAACCACCTGCTCGATGCCCACATAGCGGCCGATGCCATGGTTCTGATGCACTACAAAATCGCCAATCGACAGGTCACGATAAGAGCGCAGGGCATTTTTCTTTTTGGTTTTGCGTTTTTTCTGCTTGCCGAAAGCTTCGGTGTCACTGATGACCGCAAAGCCTAAATGGGGGTATTCAAAGCCTTTGAGCAAGCTTCCGCGTAAGACGCCGATTTCCCCACGGGCAGGGAGGCGGTACGGTTCGGTCATTTCAAAGGCAGAGAAGCCCTCTTCCTGCAAAGATTGGGTCAGCTTTTCGGTACGGCCTTTGGTACCGCTTAATAACAACACAGCGGTTTTGCTTTCTGTGTAAGCGCGCAGGGCTTCGGTCAGGTACTCGAAATTCCCCTGATACGAGGGCACCGTTTTGGTGGCAAAGTCCACCAACGCCTTGGCGCGGTAGTCATTGGTCTGGTGTTGCAGTGCCGCAAGTCCCACCAAAGGATGGGCAAGCAGGCGCTTTAATAAATCACCATAAGGGATTGTATAGCCGTCAAAGATTTCAACCAAAATGCCCTTTTCCAACATGGATTTTAAGGTTTCTTCCACGCTCCAACAGAAAGATTCTGCCGCATCGTTGAGCTTTTGCGGTTCGTCCAAAACCACCAGCGGTGCGTCAATATAGTCCAATACGCTGACACGCTGTGGATAAATCAGCGGATGGTATTTGTCTAAAGACGGAAAATAGTGGCGCTCGGCAATCTTTTCCAGATCCTCGGCATAAGCGTCGGATTTTTGTTCCAGTCGCTCCAGTAAGCCTTCTGCTTCCTCACGGGTGTAGATGATTTCGCTAACCGGAGTCAAGGTGGCTTGCTTCAAGCGTTTATAGGAAAGCTGACTCTCCACATCAAAGGCGCGGATAGAGTCCACTTCATCGTCAAAGAATTCGATACGGATGCCATTTTCGGTGTCATAGCCGAAAAAGTCTACGATACCGCCACGGATGCTGAACTGACCACGGCCTTCCACCACATCTTCACGGTGGTAGCCCGCTAGGATAAACTGGCGGCGTAGTTCTTCCAAGTCCACCCGATCCCCATCCTGAAACGAACGGAGGCAGGAGGACAGTCGGGCTTTGGGGAGAATAGGACGCATGGCTGCATCAATGGGGCAGACCAAAAGACAGGGAGCGTCGCTGTTGCAAAGGGTAAACAGGGTCTGCATCCGCTGACGCTTCACATCGTTGCCGACGGCTTCCACATCGTAAAAAACAGGCTCGCGATCTAAAAAGAGCAGAACCTGCTCCCCCATTCCCGAAAGACGGGCAAAAAAGGACAGGTCTTCATAAATGCGACGCGCCTGCAGTTCGTTCTGGGTCAGAAGGACCATAGAACGGTTTTCGCTTTCAAATAACGAAAAACAGAGGTGCGCCTTTTGTGATTCGGTCACCCCTGTTACAGTTATCGGTGTTTGACCCTTGACGATACCCGAACGGATTTCGTCAAAGGGGCTGTAGTCTTTTAAAAGTGTGCTTAAAAAGTTCATGATTCTTTACTCGGTTTACGGTTATAACGGTTCATGGCAGGTTCAATGCCACTTTTTACAAATAGCTCGACAGCGTCACAAACGTCGCCTAAGAGCTTGAACTGGATTTCCTGTTCCTCACGGTTGAGCTTGCCTAAAACATAGTCGATGGTGTCGCTGTTTTCCTTCCGACCGATGCCGATACGCAGGCGGGGGAACTGGTCGGACGAGAGGCGCAGGATGATGGATTTCATGCCGTTGTGTCCCCCAGCACTTCCCGAGGGGCGCAGGCGCATCTGACCGACAGGAAGGTCCATATCGTCGTAGATGACCAGAATATCGGAAGGTTCCACTTTATACCACCGTGCTAAGGCAGAAACAGCATCACCGCTTAGGTTCATGTAGGTCATGGGTTTTGCCAGAACCACCCGTTCACCACCCAAGGTACCTTCGCCGATAAGGGCTTGGTGCTTGGACTTTTTGACAGAGATGCCCTGTTTTTCAGAAATGTAGTCAATGGCGGCAAAGCCCATGTTGTGACGGGTACTTTGGTACTCACTCCCCGGGTTGCCCAAGCCGACAATCAGTTTCATAATACCTCCATAGCGGAAAGAAGCGCGGCAGAATCGCCGCGCTTTTCGTTTGTAAACAGATTAGTTAAAGACGGTGCTAATCGACTTGTCTTCGTAAATGCAGTCGATGGCGTCGGCAAATACCTGAGCAATGGACAGCACCTTAATCTTGTCGATTTTCTTTTCTTCAGGAAGCTGGATGGTATCTAGAACAACCAGTTCTTCGATGGCGGATTCCTGAATCCGTTCGATGGCGGGACCGGACAGAACAGGGTGGGTACAGCAAGCGTATACGCTACGTGCGCCGCGTTCTTTTAATGCGTTGGCGCTGTTGCAGATGGTACCTGCAGTGTCAATCATATCGTCAATCAGAATGACATGCTTGTCTTCGATTTCACCGATGATGTTCATAACCTCGCAAACGTTGGGTTTGGGACGGCGCTTGTCAACGATAGCCAGTCTGGCATCGATGCGCTGTGCGAAGTTTCTTGCACGGGTAACGCTACCCAAGTCAGGAGAAACAACAACAACGTCCTCGGGGTCGCAGTTCTGGAATTTTTCTACGTAATAAGGAGCCAAAACAGGACCGCCTAACAGATGGTCAACAGGGATATTGAAGAAGCCCTGAATCTGTGCAGCGTGCAAGTCCATGGTTAAAACACGGTCTGCACCTGCAGTGGTCAGCAGGTCGGCAACCAGTTTTGCAGAGATCGGATCACGAGCCTTTGCTTTTCTGTCCTGACGGGCATAGCCGAAATAAGGCATTACTGCGGTGACGCGTCCTGCCGAAGCACGCTTGAACGCATCAATCATAATCAGCATTTCCATCAGGTTGTCATTGACGGGGGTCGAAGTCGACTGGACAACGAAAACGTCCGAGCCGCGGACAGTCTCCCGAATGTTAACGAAGATTTCTCCGTCGCTGAACTTTCCTACCTGCGATTCGCCGACACCGACGCCGAGGATTTGCGCGATATCCTTGGCCAGAGCCGGGTTGGAGTTCGCTGCGAAGATTTTGATGTTCTTACCGTGTGTGATCATTACTCTTCCTCCTGTTTGCTTTTGAATATTTAATCAATCCGAAACGGACTGCGTTTCACTTTGTTGGTCTGCCGCTCACGGGCGATTGCCATGGCACCATCAGGAACCGAATCGGTAATGGTGGAGCCTGCGGCGGTCATTGCTCCGTCACCGACGGTAACAGGGGCAATCAGGTTGGTATTGCAACCGATGAATGCGCCATTGCCGATGGTGGTGCGGTGCTTGTTCTTGCCGTCATAATTGGCGGTAACCGTGCCACAACCGAAGTTCACACCCTCGCCCACATCACTGTCTCCGACATAGGTAAGGTGAGAGACCTTGGTACCGTTGCCGATGACCGAGTTTTTGATTTCCACAAAATCACCGATGCGGGTTCTTTCACCGATTTGGCTGTTGGGTCGAATGTAGGCAAAAGGTCCGACCGTGGTGTCCGAACCGACAGATGCCGATTCCAAAACCGACTGACGGATTTTAACCCGATTGCCAACAGTCATGTCCAAAAGCTCGGTAAATGCACCGATGGTACATTCTTTCCCGATGGTGGTGTTACCCAAAATGGTACAACCGCCTTCAACGACGGTATCTTGTCCGATAAAGACATCAGGGCCGATGGTAACCGTCTCGGGAATCCGAATGGTTACGCCATTTTGCTGATGCTTACGAATCATACGCTTGCGTAGCTGTTCTTCTGCTTGATTTAAGGTGTCGCGGTCGCGGACAAAGAAGGTGTCCGCATCCTGCGGAAATTCTGCAACCAAAGCCGTTTCATGCTCCACAAAAAACAACAGCTCCCGAGGGGTAATCAGCGGAATATTGGCAGGCAGGACGATTGCCCGTTCCTCTACCTGTTTTGGCGACTCCCCTTCAGAAAGAATGGTCACGGTCTTGGCGCCTGCTTCGATACACGCTCTTCGCACCCAATCATACATGGGCACACCGCAGAGCGTATGGAACGCCATTGGGGTGGACGATAAAAATGACGGCTCTGAAATGTCGGTGCGAATGAAAGCGGAAAACGGGGTCGTTGTCATTTTTGACACTCCTTTATTATTATGACATGGATTTTACTTTTTTTCAACTGTTTTTCGAAGAAATGTTAAATTTCTTGACAGTTCACAAAAAAACAAACAGAGTTGCCGTAGCAACCCTGAAGTTTTCACTAAAATAAGGGGAATTGAACAACCTCGTCAGAAAAGAGGTTGGGGGCAATCTGAAGGGTTAAATGCTCTGCCGTCACGGGGACTTCAAAAGCGGCGTAGCCTTCTAAAATGCCACCGGGCGCAACCGTTCCGTCCAAAGTCTGGGGCAAGTCGGAAACGGTGATGGTAATGGGATACTCATTTCCCGCTCCGTCCAGTACGCTTAACATCAGTAAAGAAGAAAACTCCTTCGCCACATCGGTCTGGTTCTGGTACTGCAGTTTGACCGTTACAAAATGATAGCCTGTTTTGGGCGTGGCGTACTTGCCTGCAGAAATATAGTCGGGGTTGATTTCCAAAAGGGTATATAAAACCCCTTCAAAAACTTCCGTCGGATATTCTACCGGCTGTTCTTGGGGTTCTTCGACTACCTGCGGTTCCTCTACATTCGGCTCCTCCACTGCGGGCGGTTCTGTAATCGGCAAATCCACAGGCAGTTCGGGCGGTTGTTCCTGACAAGAACAAAGAGCGAGTCCTAACGTGATGATTATTGCAACTGCAATCCATTGCCGTACCACTGTTCGACTCCCTCCTTCTCATATATTTACCTTCTATTTATACCATAAAAGCGTCCTCTTGTCAAGACAGACCAAGGCGTGACAAAATTTGTGAAAATTCGTCCTGCATTCCTTCAAAATCCATGGACGGAATCAGGATTTCTTCTATCCGTGCGTGCTCCTCTTTGGCACAGCGCAGGGCAACGACCGTGCGTTCCAACAACAGATTAAAGAGTTCAGAGTCCCCCGAAAGGCTACGGTTGACCTGTTCCAAACGAGCAGAGTCCATCAAATCGATGGCATTTTTGCAGGGCAACGCCTCGGTGGTAATGGCAAGATGCAGCTCCTTTAGCACCAGGTGCTCGATTTTTTCGGGGAATAGCGGACTACAATAAGCCTGCACCGAGATACCCCGTGCCAGTGCCATTTCAGCAATCTGCTTGAAAGCCCCGTCCGCTCCGACTCTATTTTCGGTGTGCAGGACGTAAACCTCGTTTCCATCAAAAAGGGTATCGAAGTAGCCCATGACCCCCATGGGTGTGATGGCGCGAGCAAAGGCATGACGCAACCGCCCCCGATTCTCTTTTAAAGGAAGGTGGGCAAAAAACTCCTCATAAAAAGTCTGGGCCGTTTGGGCAACAACGTTGGGGTGTAGGGCTTTTTCCTGTTGCTCGGTCATGGCTGAAAACAGAGTCCCTGCCATGGAAAGATAGCGATATGCGCGGGCATAGCAAGCCTTTTTCGCAGCGGTCAGCTCCAATAGCCGCTCCCGATGCGGTTTTACGACCGAAGCGTCCACAAACCGCCCCGGGTCAAAAATCAGGTCTACCGCTCCTAAAAGTTTGGGGTCCTGGGCATGAGGAGCCGTGGCATCCAGTACCGACCACCCCTTCTCCCGAACAACGACACCGTCTAAGGAAACGGGGTCGCCTGAGCAATGCAGAAACTCTACCAAATGACCCTGTTTTGCCCAATGGGCGCCCAGCTGTTTCATCAGGGTGGATTTCCCTGTACCGGGACCGCCCTTGATATAAATGGTTTTTTGAGCCTGGGCAGGCGGCAAGATTTCATCATAATAGGAATAAAAGCCGAGTGGGGTATTCCCTCCTGCAAAGTAATGCAAAATATTCAAAAAAGCACCTCCGTTTGAATTATCTTATGCACTGTTCACGAAAAAGTTACAAATTATTATTGACCTTATCTTGAAAAAATGGTAAAATACATTAAAACAAATGGGAGGTATTGACTATGAAAAAGATTTTTGCATTACTGGTTGCATTATTCAGCATGAGCATGCCTGTTTTCGCAGAGCCTGCTGCCGCTGACCCTGCCGCTGCAGGTGCTGCAGGTGGCGGAAGCTTCTTGATTATCATCATTGTTTTCGTTGCTCTGTACGGCTGGATGTTCTGGAGCGAGCGCAAGCGCAAGAAGAACGCTCAGAATATGCTAAACAGCATGGAAGCTGGCGATGAAGTAATCACCATCGGCGGTATCACCGGTAAGATTTTAAACGTCAAAGACGAGACGGTCACTTTGGAAGTTGGCGCAGACCGCACCAAGTTAGAGTTCCAGAAATGGGCTGTAAAGACCGTTACCAAGCCTGAATAATCGGCATATTTTATCCCCCTTGTCATAGATTGTAATACCATCATGATAAGGGGGATTTTTCATGCGTAAAAACGAGTCGGTGGGCGGTTCTTCCCAAAATCGGTTGGGAAATGCCCTCTTTTTGGGATTGCCGATTTCCTTGCTTCTGACCCTTTTGGGGTTGCTTTTATGCTCGGTACTTTTAACCTACTCCTCTCTTTCCGAAGGGGTGGCAACATTACTGGCGCAGTTCCTTTCACCCGTTGCGGTTTTAATTGGGACGATACTGTCAGGTGGACGCGCCTACACCAAAGGCTGGCTGTCGGGATTCTTGCTCGCCCTGTTTTACGGGATGGTTCTTTACGCCTTCCGCTCCTTCGGCTATGGTGTTTTTGCCATTGACGGAGGTTTTTTATGGACCTTACTCGGCGTCTTTTTGGCAGGCGTTTTGGGTGGAATATTGGGCATCAACTGGCTCGGCAGAAAATGTTAATTTATTTTGTTTTTTAACAAAAACCCATTGACTTTTGTGAGAAAATATCATAAAATTATCACAGTAAAAAACAAAGGAGAGACGATTATGAAGAAACATTCGAACATCGGTGTCATCGGCTTGGGCGGACGCGGAGATTATCTGGTCCTGCAAAATGCCATGCCCCGTGACAATGTAACGATTTCCGCTGTTTGCGATATTTTAGAGGACCGCGTGGTTTCCTATGCCGATCAGGTAGAAAAGGAAACCGGCAAGCGTCCTGTAACCACCACCGATTGGAAAGAGGTTATGGAGGTTCCTAATCTGGATGCCATTATCATCACCACCGGCTGGGTGCCCCATGTGGAGATTGCCATTGCAGCCATGAAGAAGGGCATTCCCGTAGGCATGGAAATCGGCGGTTTCTTCTCGGTAGACCAAGCTTGGCAGCTGGTACATACTTATGAAGAAACAGGCACTTTCTTCATGCTTCTGGAGAACTGCTGTTTCGGCCGTATCGAGCTGATGTCTCTCAACATGGTCAAAAAAGGTCTTTTGGGTAAGATTGTTCATGCAACGGCAGGTTACTGCCATGACCTGCGCCGTCAGCTGGCGTTTGGTCGGGAGAACAAGCACTACCGCTTGGATAACTACCTCTGTCGGAACACCGACAACTACCCCATGCACGCACTGGGACCTGTTGCCAAATGCATTGACATCAACCGAGGCAACCGCATGCTGGCGCTGACCGCCATGGCTTCGGGCGCTTATGGCATGAACGAGTACTGCGCGAAGGAGCGCGGTGCAGGTGACGCACTGGCTCGGGCACGGTTTAACCAGGGCGACGTGATTCACACCACCATCCGTTGCGCCAACGGTGAGACCATCACCATGACGTTGGCGACCACCACGCCTCGGAACTATTCTAGACTCTTCTCGGTTTGGGGCACGAAGGGCATGGTCAATGAAGAGAACAAGTCGGTCTTTTTAGACGAGCGTGACCATTGCGAAAACTTCACCACCGGTAATCTGGAGGAAAGCTACAAAGAGTTTGACCACCCCATCTGGAAGAAGTTCACCACCGAAGGGGTCAAGGGCGGTCACGGCGGTATGGACTGGTTAATGTTTGACGCCTTCTTCTACTGCTTGGAAAATGACCTGCCTGCTCCCATCGACGTTTACGACGCGGCAGCTTGGTTGGCGCTGACGCCGTTGATTGAAGACTCCATCGCTATGGGCGGCGCACCCGTTGCCATCCCCGACTTCACCAACGGCAAATGGATGAACCGCGAGCCTGCGGTGGCACATCCCCATTCTTTGGATTTGATTGTCGAATAAACAAAATAAAAGAGCTCCCCGATTCGGCGGTGTTTCTTAGGGAGAAGTCGGTTTTGGCTTGTTATTTTCCGCTGATCGTGCGTATAAAAAAGAGCAGACATACATCCAGTATGCCTGCCTTTTTTATATCTTC
>JAGAUM010000116.1 GCA_017620795.1 Clostridia bacterium | reverse complement strand
CATTTTATTTTCTCCTCTCAGCGGTTTTCTTGGATGTAAGTAACGGCAGTTCGAACAGCTTCTTCGACGGACAGGTCAGTAGCGGAAGAACCAGTACGCAATTTGTACTCAACCAAACCGTCAGCAGCCTTTTTACCAACCGTAATACGAACGGGAATACCAATCAAATCCGCATCCTTAAACTTGACACCGGGACGCTCGTCACGGTCATCCAACAGGACTTCGATACCCTGCTCCTGAAGGGAAGTGTAGATTTCATCAGCCATTTTGGATTGTGTCGGGTCGTTGTAGTTTACGGGAACAACAATCGCTTGATAGGGGGCAATGGCAACGGGCCAAATCATGCCATTTTCGTCATTGTTTTGTTCCAGAACAGCGGACAGGCAACGACTGACGCCGATACCGTAGCAACCCATGGTAACGGTTTTTTCTTCGCCATTTTCATCCAAGAAGGTAAGACCCAATGCGTCAGAGTACTTGGTACCCAGCTTGAAGATGTGTCCAACCTCAATGCCTTGCGCAACACCCATCGGCTCACCGCAGTGGGGGCAGGGGTCACCTTTTTCAATCAAACGCAGGTCTAAAACAGCGGTGGGCTTGAAGTCACGATTGATGTTGACATTCTCGAAATGGAAGTCGGTTTCGTTGGCGCCAACAATCATGTTGACCATTTCGGCAACTTCTAAATCGCAATAAACTTCAATCGGAAGGTTGACAGGGCCTGCAAAGCCGACCGCCGCATTGGTAATGCGACAAACGGTGTCTGCATCTGCCATTTCAAGTTCAATACAGCCTAACTTGTTTTGAAGTTTCACTTCATTCAGCTCACGGTCACCGCGAACCATAGCGGCTACAATCTTGTCATCTGCGCGATAGAGGAGCGTCTTTGCAAATGCTTTAGGTGTTGTCTTTAAGAAGTCAGTCAGTTCCTCGATGGTGCGTACATGAGGAGTAGAAACCTTCTGCATTGGCAACAGCTCAGGCTTATCATCGGACGCTTGAACAGTGCAGACTGCTTTTTCGAAGTTTGCGGCATAGCCACACTTTTCACAGAATGCAATGCCGTCTTCGCCAATCTCCGATTTAACCATGAACTCTTGCGAACCGGAACCGCCCATTGCGCCCGAATCAGCATCAACAACAGTGTAGTCTAAACCCAAACGGTCGAAGATGCGACAGTACGCATCATACATTGCCTGATAAGACTGATCCAGTTCAGCATCATTGCGGTCGAAACTATATGCATCCTTCATGACAAACTCGCGACCGCGTATAACACCAAAGCGGGGGCGACGCTCATCACGGTATTTGGTCTGAATCTGGTATAAGGTCATGGGATATTCCTTGTAGGAACGAACCTCATTGATAACAGTCTGTGTAAAGATTTCCTCATGGGTCGGTCCTAAGCAGAAGTCGCGACCGTTACGGTCCTTCAAACGGAACATACTGGGGCCGAATACTTCCCAACGTCCGGATTTTTGATAGGACTCAGCCGGGAGCAGTGCGGACATCAATAACTCTTGTGCGCCTGCACGGTCCATTTCCTCGCGGACAATGGCCTCGATCTTTTTCAGAGTGCGAAGACCTAATGGCAGGTAAGAATAGACACCTGCTGCCAGCTTGCGCATATATCCTGCGCGAAGCATAAGGCAATGGCTGGCGATTTCAGCTTCTGCCGGAACCTCACGCAAAGTGGGGATCAGTAACTTGCTAACTTTCATTGGTTTTCAATCCTTTCGCAATCGCATTTATGCATATATTAATAAGATACCAAAATATTCACATAAAATCAATAAAATTTTATTTCTTTTTTTAAAAAACTGTGATATAATTAAAAAAATTCGACTGATTGATCCGAAATGGAGAGAAAAATATGGCTGAACAGAACAAAATTCGGAATTTTTGTATCATTGCACATATTGACCACGGCAAGTCTACTTTGGCTGACCGCATCTTGGAATTGACCGGCAAGGTGACTGAGCGTGAGATGGAAGAACAGCTTTTAGACGATATGGAGTTGGAACGGGAACGTGGCATTACCATCAAAGCTCGTGCAGTAAAACTGAATTATCGTGCAAACGACGGGGAAGAGTATGTGTTAAACCTTATCGACACGCCTGGACACGTAGACTTTAACTACGAGGTTTCTCGCAGCTTGGCTGCCTGTGAAGGGGCTATTCTGATTGTCGATGCTGCTCAGGGAATTGAAGCGCAGACTCTTGCTAATACTTATCTGGCTTTGGATAATGACTTGGAACTGGTGCCCGTTATCAACAAGATTGACCTGCCCAGTGCTCGTCCCGATGAGGTAAAGCAGGAGATTGAAGATATTATTGGTATTGAGGCGCAGGATGCCCCATTGATTTCGGCGAAACGCGGAATCAACATTGAGGCAGTATTGGAAAAGGTAGTCGCAACTGTCCCAGCTCCGACGGGCGATGAAGAAGCACCATTAAAAGCTTTGGTATTTGATTCTTATTACGACAGCTATAAAGGCGTTATCGTTTATGTTCGCGTTGTAGACGGTCGGGTAAAGCCTGGGGATACCATTCGGATGATGGCGACTGGTGCTGAATTTACCGTTACAGAAACAGGGTATTTAACACCTTACGGGTTGGAAAACACCAACGGAATTTCTGCAGGCGAAGTAGGGTTTATTGCCGCTTCTATCAAGAATGTTCGCGATGTCAGCGTCGGCGAGACTGTTACTTTAGCAACGCGACCTGCCACCGAAGCGCTTCCTGGTTATCGTAAAGTGAATTCTATGGTGTACTGTGGTATTTATCCTGCTGATGGCGCTCGTTATAATGATTTACGTGACGCCCTAGAAAAACTACAGTTGAATGATGCGGCTCTGGCTTTTGAAGCCGAAACTTCTATTGCGTTAGGATTTGGTTTCCGTTGTGGATT
>JAGAUM010000115.1 GCA_017620795.1 Clostridia bacterium | reverse complement strand
CGAGGTTTTCGATTCTCATGATAAAATCGATAACATTCCCTCCGACGCCACAACCAAAGCATTTAAAAATCTGCAAGGACGGTGAAACAGAGAATGACGGGGTTTTTTCACGATGAAAAGGGCATAACCCCGACATGTTGGAGCCACTTCGTTTTAATTGAACATAGTGGGATACTACATCGACAATATCATTGGCAGCAATTACATCGTTTTTAAATTCTTCTGTAATCCGCATAAAAACGCCTTCCTTAAATCTGCGCCCAAGTTTGTGGAACAAACAACCGATTGTAAAGAGTTAATACATAACGGTCTGTCATACAAGAAATAAAATCGCAAACCGCTACATGTAAGTCGGGATGCCAAAGTTCTGTCGGTAGTTCATCAGGATGTTCGAAATAGTATTGATAAAGCTTGCTGATAACACCTGCTGCCTTTTCTTCTTGCTCGCGGGCATTTTCAGTAAAATAAACCTTATCAAACAAAAACGTCCGAAGGTCCTGCATGGCCTCTTCCACATCGGGGCTCATCATGATATCCCCTTGTTTCCGACTGTAGGTTATCAGATCGGTAACCAAAGTGTTGATACGAGAAGAGTGCGTCTCCCCTAATACTTTCAAACATCCCTTGGGCAGGTCATCCTGTAGAATCACTTTTGCCCGAAGGGCATCGTCGATATCGTGGTTTATGTAAGCAATGCGGTCTGCATAGCGGATAATACGCCCTTCCAAAGTCGCGGCGCGATGGTTTCCAGAATGGTTCAAAATACCATCACGAACCTGATCTGTTAAATTCAAGCCGCCCTGCCGTTCCAGTACATCACAAACCCGAACGCTTTGTTGATAATGCCGAAATCCGTTGACAGATAGTGCGTCTAAAACCCGCTCTCCTGCATGTCCGAAGGGAGCATGTCCCAAATCATGCGCCAGACCGATAGCCTCGGTCAAATCTTCATTCAAACGCAAACTTCGTGCAACCGTTCGCGCAACCTGTGTTACCTCCAAAGTGTGAGTCAGGCGCGTGCGATAATGATCTCCTTCTGGTGAAAAGAAAACCTGCGTCTTATGTTTTAAACGCCGGAAGGACTTACAATGAATAACACGATCGCGATCTCGTTGGAACGCTGTTCGCAGTTCACATTCGTGCTCTTCAGGACGTGAGCGTGTTGCGTTCTTGCTTAGAAAAGCGTCTTTTGCCAAAATCTGTTCTTCTTGTTGTTCGATAAACTCTCGTGTATTCATAATCCTCCTCCTTTTTTCTTTCTTCTTTGTTTATATACGACAAAAAAGCCGAAAACCCTTTTTAGGTTCTCGGCTTTCTTATTATTTCTTCGCACTGGGAGCATCGGGAACATCTTCTTCCCACGGAACTTGCTTATAGTTCCACGGAATCACGTGCCCAAACGCCATGAAGTTTACAAGACCTGGACGAATTCCCTTCGGCGACTCCAAAAGCGTTAAACGCAAGTAATGCGCGCGAGTCGGCTCAACAGGGATATAATCAATCATCATATCCTTATCGTTTTGCGAACGATCAATCAAAGTAACCCATTCCATTTCCTCATCATCCTTTTCACCAAATCGGTTCCAAGGACCAAAATGCTTTTCGGACACTTCTATTTTATACTTGTAAGGTCCTGGCAAAATGCCATTTTCATAATCAAGACCCTCATCATGCCAAATGACACGAACCCCTTCGATCATGCAAAAATCGCCAAAGTTCACTGCGTATTTTGGACAACAATCATCATCCGCTGGTTGCCAGAAAGTATGCATGCACTCATCCACCGCATAAAGGTAATTGTTTCCGGGAATACGGCTACTTCCTTGCGTACTAACCAGACAGTTTAAAGGCAATTGCCCTGCATCGTTTCCGTGTCCCGGGTCAGCTTTCACACCGGGTGCCCACTGAGGGGTGCAGGTGATGCGCTCACACACCAATTCGCCCTCCTCGTTGATATACGCAGGGTCCATACCAATACGTCGCTCATACTGGTTGTCAATGCCACAAATGCTGGTATAAAATACCCAAATTGTATCGTTTGGACCATCAACGACACTGCCATGTCCTGCGCCGCTGACTAGACCATAGCGACCAAGTGCAAAGGGGTTGTGTTTTTGGTAACGAAATCCACTCAAAGGGCCTTCGTCAGAAACATACGCTCCCATCGCATAGGTGGCATGCTGTGTGGCAGGG
>JAGAUM010000114.1 GCA_017620795.1 Clostridia bacterium | reverse complement strand
GACACAAGCTCCGCATCTATTCGGCAGACGGTGTGTTTAATAATGCAGCTGTGGTCCAATCCATGACCCGTTTGGAAAACTACACCCCCAAAACCGACCTGAAAATCGATATGGGCGTCGTTCTCTTCGTGCCGTCTGCATACTATCAGGTCAAGCTGGACACTCCCGTTAAAAATGCAGAAGTGGGCGGTTGGGTCACCAACGAAAATGCCAACTGCAACGGTTTCGTCATCCGTAACAACTACTATGCCAACATCACCCCACGCGGTATCTTGATCAAAGGCTCCGACGGCTTGATTGAAAACAACACCATCTACAACTGCGGACATTCCGGCATCCTGCTGACGCCCGAGTTTAACTGGCAGGAGTCCGACTATGTCAGAAACGTCACCGTCCGCAACAACGTCATTGACTCCTGTGGCAGTGGCTATGGTGACCATGCATCCATTGAGTTGATGGGCTATAACGGCTGGGATAACGAAAACATCGTCATCGAAGGCAATACCATCCGTAACAGCTGGAATGAGGATATGGAGCTTTCCTACGTCCGTGGCCTTACGGTGAAGAATAACACCATCGAAGCTCCTCAAAAGGACGCAAAAGCAGGACTGCCCAGTATCCTTTTGGATAAGGTGGACGGCGCGACCCTTTCGGGCAACGTCTGGAAGACCGAACGCAGTGAGGTTCGCCTTTCTGAGCAAACGAAAAACATCAAACAGTAACATCGAAACCACTCGAAAAAGTCCGATGCAAATCGGACTTTTTTGTTGACTTTATGGGTGAAAATTGTTATAATGCTTTCACAATCTATTTGGAGGGAACGTTATGAGAAAGTTATTGTGTATGGTTTTGACCCTCGTCCTGCTTTTGGGCACGGTTCCTGCCTTTGCCGCGTCGGTGGAATTCGCCGACTTAAACGGCCACTGGGCAAGAAACTACGTCCTGCCTTTGGCGCAAGACGGGGTTATTTCGGGTAAAGCGCCCGGGGTCTTTGACCCGGAGGCAAACATCACCCGTGCGGAGTTTGTGACTCTGGTTTCCAAGCTCACCAACTTACATCCCGATGAAAAAGCACCTTATGCGGATGTGGTGGAAGGCGCATGGTTTGCCCCCACCATCTCTGCCGCCAAGGCTTACGGCGTCATTGATGAAAACCTGGTTGTGGGCGGCAACTTCAGTCCTGATGCACCCATCACCCGTGAGGAAATGACCTCGGTCATTGTTCGTCTGGCAGAAGCCATCCGTGGCGCTCTTTTAAATAAGAAAGAAGGCTTTACCGATGCTTCCACCTTTGCAGGCTGGACGGCAGAGTATATTGCCAAGGCCGCAGGGGAAGGAATCGTCACCGGCAACCCCGACGGCAGTTTCAATGCCAAAGGCAACGCTACCCGTGCCGAAGCCGCGGTGATGATTAAACGTTTCCGTGACTTGTTAAACAAGCCCGTTCGCAAACTGGAGGCAGGGGAGTATCATCCGTCTTACGGTGCCCCTATTTACGAAGTAGACCTGCAAAAGATGATTGAGGACGCTTATGCCGCAGGCCAAAAGTCTCTGACTTTGGAAAAGGGCGCGTATCGCTTAAAGATTCGCACCGATGCCTGCCACCTTGCCCTTATCGGCATGAAGGACTTTACCTTAGACGGCAACGGCTCTACCTTGCTTTGCCAAAGCACTTCGGGCACCGCTCTGACACTGACCGACTGTGAAAATGTGACGGTTAAAAACCTGAACATGGAATATGAAAAAATCAACCATTACCAAGCCTTGGTCACCAAGGTAGACCCGGAAGGGTATTTCTTTGAAATTCTCGTTCCCAACGGCTATCGGGATTATTTCGACGACAACTCGTCTTTAACCGACAATCAGGCGGTTCGTGTCATTCAGGCAAACGGGGACATGGACCATACCATTACGGACTCTACGGTGGTCTTTTCCAAGATGGAGAAGCTGGGCAACCGCCGTTATCGGGTCAACAACATGAAAATTACCAAGAAAGGCATCCGCGAAGGGGACTGGATTGCAGGTGGCAACAAGCCTGCCGTCCGCAGTGCGGTAACCATTAACAACTCCAAGCAGTGTAACATGGACAACATCGGTGTCTGGGGCGGATGCGTCGGCATCGGTATGAGCCAGGGCTACGGCGACCATCACCTGAATAACTACCGTGTCGAACCGGGTCCCCGTCCCTTGGGCGCAACCTATGACCGCGTCTTATCCACCATTGCCGACTGCGCCCATATCAATTATATGGAAGTAGGCCCCACCATCGAAAACTCGGTCTTTCGTAACGCAGGGGATGACGGGTTTAATTGCTATGGCACCTTCTACCGCGTGGCAGAACGCAAGAGCGATACCGAGCTGATTATCACTGCCCGTGACCAGAACCTTTTCAAAGAAGGACACAAGCTCCGCATCTATTCGGCAGACGGTGTGTTTAATAATGCAGCTGTGGTCCAATCCATGACCCGTTTGGAAAACTACACCCCCAAAACCGACCTGAAAATCGATATGGGCGTCGTTCTCTTCGTGCCGTCTGCAT
>JAGAUM010000014.1 GCA_017620795.1 Clostridia bacterium | reverse complement strand
TGGTGGTGAATGGGGCTCATTTTAAAGACCCGCTTGCCGGTAAGCTTAAAGCTGGTCACCTGAATCATGACCGACAGGGTTTCACAAACAAAGACCATGCCGGCAAAGACCCAGAAAAACTCCAAGCCGTAAACCACTGCCAACGCGGAAAAGGCACCGCCTAAGAATAAAGAGCCGGTGTCGCCCATAAAGACCTTGGCAGGGTGTGCGTTAAAGATTAAAAAGCCTGCACAACCGCCTGCAATGGCAGCGGCAAAGCCTGCGCCTGCACCCTCTCCCAGACGGAAGCATAAAACCGCGAAGAAGGCGGCAACCACCAAGGAGACGGAGGATGCCAAGCCGTCAATGCCGTCAGTTAAGTTGACAGCGTTGACCATGCCCACGGTCAGAATCAGACAAAGAGGCAAAAAGAGCCATAAAGGTAAAGTAAGGCTTGCGCCAAAGGGCAGGGTCAGCACGGGTGCAACACCCAAACCAAAGACCGCCCAGACCACCAAGACCCCTGCGGCAAAGACCTGAAGCAGGAATTTTTGCTTGGCGGTTAATCCTAAGTTGTGTTTTTGGATGATTTTGATGGCGTCATCGGCAAAACCGATCAAGCCGAATAAAAAGGCAGACACGCACAGTACAAGCATTTCTGCCGTGGGGTAGAAGAACAGACCCGATGCCAAGACTGCAGGGATAAACAATACGCCGCCTACTGTGGGGGTGCCACTCTTTTTCTGGTGCCAGCTGGGCCCCTCGTCACGGATGCTTTGGCCAAACTTCCAACGCTTTAACAGCGGAATCACCACAGGCCCTAAAACAGCCGCAATGACAAACGCTACAATTCCTGCAATCACGATGTTCATAAACTCACCCCAACGCTTTGATGATTTCTTCTAAGTGGGTGGAATGGGAGCCTTTGACCAGCACCACATCCTCTGCCCCGATGATGGTATTTAAAAAGGCACTTGCCGCCAGGTTGGTGTCAAAAACGCGCAAGGCTTTGGGGTCGAACCCTGCCGCCACAGCGCCCTCTGCAATGCCTTTTGCCAAGTCGCCCACGGCGACTAAAAAGTCCAGCTTCAGCTCGGCAACCAAGCGGCCGACCCGTTCATGCTCGCTCTTGGCGTAGTCGCCCAGCTCGTTCATGTTACCTAAAACGGCAATGCGCTTGCCACCGCATTTTAAATCCGCTAACACGCGGAGCGCCACTGCCACCGAAGCAGGGCTTGCATTATAGCAGTCCTCAATCACCCGAAAATCCCGAAGGTTCTGGATGTTAAGACGCATCTTGGTACCACTGAAGGTCTCCAGCGCCCGTGCCATTTTGGGAAGCTCTGCCCCTACGGCAAAACCGCCTGCAATAGCCGCCAGTGCGTTATAGACCGAGTGCTCGCCCGGTTGGGGCAGGCAGACGGTCTCCCCGTTGACGCAGAAGGTGACCGACTGTTCGGATAAGCGGATGTCGGTTGCTTTGATATCCGCTTCAGGGTTTTTGATGCCATAGGTCAGCACCTTATGGGTCATGTTCGGCTTTTCACGCCACAGCATCGGATCGTCCGCGTTTAAGACCACCGTGCCGTCGGGAGCCAGACCTTCCAGCATTTCCAGCTTGGCACGAAGGATGTTTTCCTGGGAGCCTAAGTTGCCGATATGGGTCAGTCCCACATTGGTAAAGACCGCGACGGTCGGACAAGCCAGTCGGGTTAAGACGCTGATTTCCCCTGCGTTGTTCATGCCCATCTCCACCACTGCCGCCTCGTGGGTGGCATCGAGCTTCAAAAGGGTCAGGGGGACGCCGATATGGTTGTTATAGTTTTTCTCGGTTTTGTGGGTGTGATACTTGCTCCCCACCGTTAAGGCAAGCATTTCCTTGGTGGTGGTTTTGCCCACACTGCCGGT
>JAGAUM010000002.1 GCA_017620795.1 Clostridia bacterium | reverse complement strand
TCATCCATCCGCTCCCGAAAGAGTGCTACTCGTTCATACATCCGAGCCACCTGCTTGACCAGGCGCTCGCTCTGCAGGGCGGTCAGCTCATCACGGGACATTTTTTCGATTTCCGGCTGAAACATCTTTATTTTCCCCCTTCATAGCCCAAAGCAAATGCTTTTAAGTTGCTTTCCAAAAACTTTTCAGGAACGGTGCTGCGAATGGCATCGGTCCATTTGTCATAGGGAATATCGGTTGCCTTTGCCAAAGCACCAATCAAGACCACGTTTACCGCCTTGGCGTTACCTGCGGTCTTGGCCAGGGACAAAGCGTCCAGGACCTGCGCGTTAGCTTTTTCCACCAACTCGGTTTCTGCCCCGTTGGGGTATTCTGCCGCACCGGTAATAACGGGCATGGGGTCAATCTTCTGGCGATTGACCAACATCTTGCCACCCTCTTTTAAAAACGGGAGCGCGCGTAACGCTTCTAACAGCTCAAAGGCTAAAATCATGTCCGCTTCACCCTCTTCAATGATGGGGGACGCAACCGCTTCACCGTAGCGGACATAGGTCACAACACTGCCGCCACGCTGGCTCATACCATGAACCTCAGAGACCTTGACGTCATAACCTTCACCGATTAAAACATTTCCTAAAATGCGGCTGGCAAGCAGAGTACCCTGACCGCCAACACACACAATCATAATATTCTTCGTCATCGGCTTAATCCTCCTTTTTGATGGCATTGAACGGACAAACGCCCACGCAAAGCCCGCATCCGTTACACTGGGAAGCGTCGATTTCCACCTTGCCGTCCCGAACGGAAATGGCAGGGCAGCCCAGCTTCATGCACGCTTTGCAGTTCTTGCAGGCATCGGTAATGACGCAACGGCCACTTAACTTCACGGTCTTTAAGAGTGCACAAGGATGCTGTGCGATAATGACTGACGGCTCGTCTGCAGCCACTTCCTGCTTAACCAATGCCTCAAATGCCTTTAAGTCAAAGGGATCACAAACAGAAACACGGTCCACACCTACTGCATGGCAGAGGGCTTCCAAGTCTACCTGACGGGTAGGCTCGCGACGAATGGTGAAGCCTGTGGTGGGGTTATCCTGATGTCCCGTCATGCCTGTGATGGAGTTATCCAGAATAATCACCGTGTTGGCGCCCTTGTTATAAACGATATCAATCAAGCCTGTAATGCCCGAATGCATGAAAGTGGAATCACCGATAACCGAAACCAGCTTTTTATTAAACTCGGGACCCTGTGCCTTTGCCATGCCGAACGCGGCACTGACCGAAGCGCCCATACAGATGGTGGAGTCTACCGATGCTAAAGGAGCAACGGCACCCAAGGTATAACAACCGATATCACCAGAAACCGTCAGACCAAGCTTCTTTAAAACATAGAAAGTGGCACGGTGAGGACATCCTGCACACATAACAGGAGGTCTCGGTGGCAAAGTAGATTCGCTTTTTACCGTTTTTACAGGCTCTGTTCCCAAAACAGCTTTTTTGATTTGTGCCGCCGTATACTCGCCCAAAAGGGAGAAACATTCCTTACCACGGACCTTCATGCCAATGGCGCGGCAGTGTTCTTCAATGAAAGGGTCCAATTCTTCGATGACGTAAACCGTCTTGTAGTCTTTGGCAAAATCCAGCAACGCTTGGGTAGGCAAGGGATAAACCATACCCAGCTTGAAGTAACCGACTTGATTGCCCAGTGCTTCCTTGGCATACTGATATGCCGCACCAGAGGTGATAACACCGATGTCAGAAGCATTGTCCTCGCGACGGTTAAAGGAGGTAGTTTCTGCAAATTCTGCCAACTTCGCTTGACCTTCTTCCACCACAACGTGACGGCCACGGGCGGCGGCAGGCATCATAACATGCTTTTGGATGTTCTTTTCATAAGGACGGACAGGGATGTCCGCGCGGGGTTCTTCCTCTACCAGGCTTTGGGAGTGGGATACCCGAGTGGACAGGCGGAGCAGTACAGGGGTATCGTATTCCTCGGACAGGTCAAAAGCTGCTTTGGTAAATGCCTTACACTCGGCACTGTCGGAAGGCTCTAACATCACCGTCTTGGATGCCTTTGCATAATGACGGGAGTCCTGCTCGTTCTGAGAGGAGTGCATCCCCGGGTCATCGGCAACGCAGAAAACCAAGCCACCTGTAACGCCCGTATAACGGACAGTGAACAAGGGGTCTGCCATGACGTTCATGCCTACATGCTTCATGCAGGACATACTTCTTGCCCCTGCAATAGCGGCACCGATGGCAACTTCTGCGGCAACTTTTTCGTTGGGTGCCCATTCTAAGTTTACTTCGGAATAGGGAACCATGCTTTCAGTAATTTCGGTACTGGGGGTACCGGGATAGGAGGAAACCACCCGCACGCCTGCTTCATACGCACCACGTGCTACTGCGGCGTTTCCCAATAACAATTTTTTCATTCGCCTCTTCTCCTATTACTTAATCTCGTTTTGTTGTGCAACCACGCTGTCGCCACAGTAAATCTGGCGGAGCTTGGGCTTTTCAATCTTACCGGTGGGGTTTCTGGGCACGTCCGCAAAAACAATCTTGCGAGGACGCTTATACCGAGGCAGGTCTAAGCAGAAATCATTGATTTCCTCTTCTGTCGCGGTCATGCCTTCTTTAATCTGAATGATGGCGGCGGCAATCTCACCCAATCGGGGGTCGGGCAACCCGATAACTGCAACGTCGCTGATTTTATCGTTCTTACGCAAGAAATCTTCAATCTGCACGGGGTACAGGTTTTCACCACCCGTGATAATGACGTCTTTTTTGCGGTCGACCAAGAAAATAAATCCATCCTCGTCCTCGGTCGCCATGTCGCCGGTATAAAGCCAGCCGTCTTTTAAGACCGCATCGGTAGCGGCTTCGTCCTTATAGTAAGCGGTCATTACACCGGGCCCACGGACTGCCAGCTCGCCAACCTCACCACGGGCAACCGTTTCGCCCTTTTCGTCGATGATTTTGGTTTCCCAACCGAAGCCCGCTTTGCCGATGGCGCCCACCTTGTGCTCGTTTTCCACACCCAAGTGAACGCAACCAGGGCCGATAGACTCGGACAATCCGTAGTTGGTATCGTACTGATGATTGGGGAAGACCTGCTTCCAACGTTTAATCAAACTGGGCGGAACGGGTTGCGCGCCGATGTGCATCAACCGCCACTGATCCAGCTCGTAGTCCTCTAACTTGATATCCCCACGCTCGATAGCGTCTAAAATGTCCTGTGCCCACGGCACCAATAACCAAACGATGGTGCAGTGTTCTTCCGAAACGGCTTTTAAAATCCAATCGGGTTGAATACCCTTTAAGATGACCGCCTTACCGCCCACCAAGAAGCTTCCGAACCAATGCATCTTCGCACCTGTGTGGTACAGGGGCGGAATGCACAGGAACACATCGTCTTTGGTCTGGGAATGGTGGTTCTGTTCCGTCATTGCCGAATGTACCAAGCTTCTGTGCTTATGGATGATGGCTTTGGGAAAGCCCGTTGTACCCGAAGAAAAGTAGATCGCGGCATCATCGTCATCCGTCAACTTAATCTGAGGGCTTTTGGACGAACAATAAGTCACCAGATTGTCATAGCTTTCAGCAAAGGTGGGGCAGTCCTCACCGTGATAGAGCCACAGCTTGACTCTTTTGACGCGGTGACAGATTTCTTCTACTCGGCCGGTAAACTCAGGCCCGAAGATAATGGCATCTGCATCCGCCAGTTCCAGGCAGTAACGGATTTCGTCTGCAGCATAGCGGTAATTCAACGGCACTGCCATAGCGCCCGTCTTTAAGATACCGAAGTAAACGGGCAGCCACTCGATACAGTTCATAAGCAGAATGGCGACCTTGTCCCCTTTTTTGATGCCACGGGTCAAAAGGAAGTTGGCAAAGCGATTGGCGCGCTTGTTAAACTCACTCCAAGTGATTTCCTTGCGATAGGCTTCATTGGGGTTGGACTCAATCAAAGAATACTCACGCCAAGTAAGGCGGGAGCGGTTTTCCAGTGTCGGGTTGATTTCAACCAAGCTCACATCGCTGGGATAAAAATCCGCATTCTTTTGTAAAATTTCAGTAATGGGCATTGGATTGTTTCTCCTTATGTAATATTATTACTATTATATCACAGAAAAAGACCGTCTGTAAAGGCACAGCCAGTCTTTTTTGTAAGATTATTTACCCAAGGATTCTTTGGCGGCAACCGTTACCTCACGGTTGTAGCAAGAAAATTGCGCTTCGGTCAAATCCGTATCAGGCTTTTTGGTCAACCAACTGACAACGGGCACAATCACCAACCCACCCAACATGGCAATCACACCGCTATTAATGGGCGACTGCAGAACAGCAGGTAAGGAACCGCGGAAGAGCATATTTAAAATCATAATGCCTGCGCCGAAGATGAAGCTTGCCCAGACTGAAGCCTTGGTGGTACGCTTCCAATACAAGCCGTAAAGGAAGGGTGCCAAGAACGCACCTGCCAACGCACCCCAAGAGATGCCCATCATGTCCGCAATGGCAGACAGATAGTCTTTAAAGATGGCAATAATAGCAGAAATGACAATAAACACAACAATCAAAACACGCATAATAGCGACTTGTTTTTTCTCGCTCATGTTTTTAATCACATGGTCTTTTAACAGGTCCAACGTCAGAGTGGAGCTGGATGCCAGTACCAGCGAAGACAGGGTGGACATGGATGCAGAAAGAACCAGAATGATTACGATAGCGATTAAAATGTCAGGCAATCCCGAAAGCATGGTGGGGATGATGGCATCGAAGCCACCGACGATAGAGCCGTTTTCCGCAAAGGTCAGCTTGTCGCTGAACAGTCTGCCGAAACCGCCCAAGAAGTAGCATCCGCCGGCAACCACCAAAGCAAAAATCGTGGAAATGATGGTACCCTTATGAATGTCCTGTTCGTTCTTAATGGCATAAAATTTCTGAACCATCTGAGGCAGGCCCCAAGTACCCAAAGAGGTTAAGATAACAACAAAGAGCAGATTTAAGGGGTCTGGACCGAAGAAAGAGTTAAAGGCACCGGGCACTTCAGACTCTATGGCAGCCAAACCGTTTAGCGCTTCTACAAATCCTCCGTTCTGGGACAGGACTGCGGCAATGACCGCAACGATACCAAAGAGCATGATGATGCCCTGAATAAAATCGTTAATTGCCGTTGCCATATAGCCGCCTGCAGTGACGTAAACGCCCGTCAAAACAGCCATTACGATAACGCAAACCGAGTAGTCAATCTGCGGAAATGCCATGGAAAAGAGTCGGGAAAGTCCGTTATACAACGAAGCGGTGTACGGAATCAAGAACACAAACACAATTACCGATGCGGCAATCTTTAAAGCAGGACTGGAAAAACGCTTGCCGAAGAATTCGGGCATGGTAGCGCTTTCCAAGTGTTGGGACATTAAACGGGTTCTGCGACCTAAGACCACCCAAGCCAACAAAGAGCCTAATACTGCGTTACCAATTCCAATCCAAGTGGAAGCGATGCCAAACTTCCAGCCGAACTGACCTGCATAGCCGACAAAAATAACGGCAGAGAAGTAGGAGGTGCCATAGGCAAAGGCCGTCAACCACGGGCCAACGGCACGGCCACCCAAGACGAAGCCTTTGACGTCAGTGGAGTGCTTGCGGCAATAAACACCAACACCAATCATGATGGCAAAAAACAGGACCAACAAGCTGATTTTGAGAAACATAAAAAACTCCCTTTCTAATTTGGGACAAACAAAAAGCCCGTCCCCTTTATAATAAAGAGGACGAGCAAAAACCCGTTGTACCACCTCTATTCGTTTTTGCCTCACAGCAAAAACCTCGTGGAGTACCAACATACCCCGGTGCTGTAACGGGCACCCCCGTAGCGTTTTTAGTGCTCGGCTCGCGAAGTGTATTCAACCGTTTATGCATACCGCCTCACACCACCCGACGGCTCTCTTGAACGCATTTAAGCAGCCTACTTCTCTTCGGTCATCACTTTTATGGGTTCATTTTAGCACAGTTTTTTTTGCCTGTCAATAATAATTATTCACGATTATTCAGAAAAAATTTTTAAAAAAGGGTTGACAAAGAAAAAAGGCAGTGCTATAATCACAACCATCAGGAAACGCATTGAAGTGGAAGAGTAAATAGCGCAATCCTCTTAAGAGAGATGTCGGTTGGTGCAAGACATTGGGGAACCCTGTTGAAAATCACCACGGAGCGGCTGCACGATAACGTAGATGCAGACGGGCACTCCCGTTACAGAGTTCAGGTGTGATGGCACCGAAAGGGCGTCCTTTGGACGAAGAAGAGTGGTACCGCGGAATCGTTTTTATACGCTTTCGTCTCTTTTACGGAGACGGAAGCGTTTTTTATTTCCTGCGTTGCTAATATATAATAGGTAGCCTTTTTCGTGCAAACGCTTGACAAGTGCTTGAAATAAGCATAAAATTGATAATAGCAAAATGGGGGAAGATTTCCCTAAACATAAGGAGGAAGAACAATGAATATTTCCATTACCAAAACCACCGCTCCCAAGCAGAAGCCTACCGACGAGTCGGCTCTGGGGTTCGGCAAAATTTTCAGTGACCACATGTTCCTCATGAACTACACCGAGGGTCAGGGCTGGCACGATCCCCGCATCGTACCCTATGGCGACCTGTCCTTCTCCCCTGCATCCATGGTCTTCCACTATGGTCAGGAAATGTTTGAGGGCTTGAAGGCTTACCGCGACGCTGAAGGTCGTGCTCGCCTCTTCCGCCCCGATATGAACGCAAAGCGTACCAATGCAACCAACAAACGTTTGTGCATCCCCGAACTGCCTGAGGATATGTTCGTAGAAGCCGTTTCCGAACTGGTTCGTGTGGATCAGGATTGGATTCCTTCCACTCCCGGCACTTCCTTGTACATCCGTCCGTTCATCATCGCTACCGATGACTTTTTAGGTGTTGCACCGTCTAAGACCTATCTCTTTATTATCATCCTGTCTCCCTCGGGTGCTTACTACGCAAGTGGCTTGGTTCCTGTCGGCATCTGGATTGAAGACGAGTATGTCCGCGCTGTCCGTGGCGGCATCGGCTTTGCCAAGACCGGCGGTAACTACGCTGCCAGCCTGGCCGCTCAGGTAAAAGCGCATGATGACGGTTATTCTCAGGTACTCTGGTTAGACGGTGTAGAGCGCAAGTACATCGAAGAAGTCGGCGCTATGAACATCTTCTTTAAGATTGCAGGCAAGATTGTCACTCCCATGTTAAGCGGTAGCATCCTGCCCGGCATCACCAGAAACTCGGTTATTGAGGTTTGCAAGCACTGGGGATATGATGTAGAAGAACGCAAGATTTCTGTTGACGAGCTGATTGCCGCACAGAAAGACGGTACCTTAGAAGAAGTATTCGGCACCGGTACTGCTGCCGTTATCTCCCCTGTTGGTAAGCTCCGCTATAAAGACGATGTCATGACCATCGGTGATGGCAACATCGGCGAAGTCAGCCAGAAACTGTATGACACCATTACGGGTATCCAGTGGGGTACTGCCGAAGATCCCTTCGGTTGGTCGGTGATTTTATGACCCCTCGCCGCGTCACCCTCTTTTCGGGACACTACGGAAGCGGCAAAACCAATCTGGCATTAGACTATGCTCTCCGCTTAAAAGAGCAGTTTGAAAATGTTGCTCTGGCGGATTTGGACATTGTCAACCCCTACTTCCGCTCCAAAGACAGCGAAGCAGCCCTTGCCCAAAAAGGTATTCGGCTGATTGCCTCCCCCTATGCAGGCACGAACGTGGACGCTCCTGCACTCCCTGCCGAAGCATATGCGTTAATCGACGACAAAAGAATCCACGCTGTTTTGGATATTGGCGGTGATGACCGCGGTGCTTTGGCACTGGGTCGTTATGCACCTGCTATTTTAGAGGAAGGGGATTACGATTCCTTTTTGGTGGTCAACTTCTTCCGTCCCTTGACCCGCACTGCTCAAGAGGTCGTTACTGTAATGAACGAGATTCTTGTGGCAGGCAAGATTCCTTACACAGGGATTATCAACAACTCCAATTTAGGGGAACAGACCACACCCGAGCTGGTTCTGTCCACCGTGGAAAAAGCAGAAGAACTCTCCCGCCTGACAGGGCTACCTGTTGTACGCACCACTGTCATGCCCGAGCTGTTCGACGCATTAAAAGACCAAATTGTAAATTTAGACCCAATCACCCTAACGGTGCATCAATCCTGGGCTTATAAGGAGGAATAAAAATGGCAAAAGTTTCGTTTAAGACCGACCTTTGTAAGGGTTGTGGCCTCTGCGTTACGGCTTGTCCGAAAAAGATCGTCCGCTTGGCGGACGATGAATTGAATGCAAAGGGCTATCATCCGGCAACTGTAACCGATCCCGACGCATGCATCGGGTGTGCATTCTGCGCAACCATGTGCCCCGACTGCGTCATTACTGTAGAAAGATAAGGAGTGAAAAAGATGTCCGAAAAAGTTTTAATGAAAGGTAACGAAGCCTTGGCAGAAGCAGCCATCATGGCAGGTTGCCGTCATTACTTTGGTTATCCGATTACGCCGCAGACCGAAGTTGCCGCGTATATGTCCAAAAGAATGCCTAAAATCGGCGGATGCTTCCTGCAAGCAGAAAGCGAAATTGCCGCTATCAACATGGTCATCGGCGTTGCCTCTACCGGCAAGCGCGTTATGACCTCCAGCTCTTCCCCCGGTATTGCTTTAAAGAGCGAGGGCTTGTCCTACTTAGCAGGTTGCGACCTGCCTGCCCTGATTGTCAACGTTCAGCGCGGTGGCCCTGGTTTGGGTGGTATTCAGCCTTCCCAGTCCGACTACTTCCATGCAACCCGTGGCGCAGGCCATGGTGACTTCCACATGATCGTCTTAGCCCCCGACTCGGTACAGGAAATGGTTTCTCTGACCTTCCGCGGTTTTGATTTGGCAGAAAAGTATCGCATGCCTGCCATGCTGTTGTCCGACGGTACCATGGGTCAGATGATGGAGCCTGTTTCTTTAGAGGCTTGCGAAGTCAACAGCTATGACAAGTCCTGGGCGCTGACCGGCACCAAGGGCGAGCGTAAGCCCAACATCGTCAACTCCCTCTTCTTAAAGCCGGAAGAACTGGAACAGTTCAACTTCGACCGTTACGAGCGTTATCGCCAGATTGAAGAAAACGAAGCCATGTTCGAGTCCTATCGCATGGACGATGCTGAAATCTGCGTCGTTGCCTTCGGTGTTGCCGCCCGTGTTTCCAAGAATGCTATCGACGAAGCCCGCAAGCAGGGCGTTAAGGTCGGCATGATTCGTCCCATCACCTTATGGCCCTTCCCGAAAGCAGCTCTTAACAAGGCTGCCGATCAGGTCAAAGCCTTTATCTCGGTTGAGCTTTCTATGGGTCAGATGATTGAGGACATCGAGCTGTCTACCCGTTGCAAGAAGCCTGTTCTTCTGTGCAACCGTGTAGGTGGTATGATTCCGACCACCGAGGAAGTCGTAAAGTCGATTCTTTCTGCAAATGAAATGGGAGGTGAGCAGGCATGAGTATCGTTTTTGAAAAACCCCAGGCATTAACCGACGCTGTCCTGCACTACTGCCCCGGCTGTACCCACGGTATCATTCACCGTCTGGTCGCTGAGGTCATGGATGAGCTGGGCATTACCGGCCGCACCATCGGTGTTGCACCGGTTGGTTGCTCCGTTTTTGCCTACAACTATTTTAACTGTGATATGGTTCAGGCGGCTCACGGTCGTGCACCTGCCGTTGCTACCGGTGTAAAGCGTGCAGACCCTGAAAATAACATCGTCTTTACCTATCAGGGTGACGGTGACTTGGCTGCTATCGGTACTGCCGAGACCGTTCACTCCGCCGCAAGAAGCGAAAACATCACCGTCATCTTCGTCAACAATGCCATTTATGGTATGACCGGCGGTCAGATGGCGCCCACCACCCTGCCCGAGCAGGTTACCCAGACTTCGCCCTATGGCCGTGACGTTTCCCACGTCGGCTACCCCGTCAAGGTCTGCGAAATGCTTTCCAATGTGGACGGCGCTACTTATTTAGAGCGCGTTGCAGTCAATAATG
>JAGAUM010000113.1 GCA_017620795.1 Clostridia bacterium | reverse complement strand
GAAACGGCTGACTGCGCGGTCAATATCCGCCTCGGTAATCAAGCCTTCTTCCAAACCTTTTTTGATATCTTCCTGAATATTGAAGTTACCGGGCATCTGCAAGTCCAGTCCGTTAGCAAAGGAACGGGACGGATTATGTACTGCACCCCAGTCAGAAACCACATAGCCGGTATAGCCCCACTTTTCACGCAGGACCTCTTCCAATAACCAGCGGTTTTCCGAGCACCAGATGGAATGAATCTTATTATAGGCGCACATAACACTGGCAGGCTGAGATTTCTTGACAGCAATTTCAAAAGCCTTTAAGTAAATCTCAAACGCGGTACGCAAGTCTACGTCTGCACTGACATTCAAACGGTCGGTCTCCTGATTGTTTAAGGCAAAGTGCTTTAACGAAGCGGCAACACCCAAGCTCTGCAGACCGTTGATATAAGCGGCGCTGATTTCACCCGACAGGACAGGGTCTTCCGAAACATATTCGAAGTTTCTGCCACCAAAAGGATGACGTTTAATGTTATTACCAGGTCCAAGCAAGCAATCAACACCGATATGGATGCAGTCTTTTGCCAGTGCCTGACCCAGCTTATGGGTCAGCTCCACATCCCAGGTAGAGCCTACCGATGCCAAGCAAGGAAATGCCGTTGCATTACTTTCATAATCGGGGTTCCCTTTTTCATCCCGTGCAATGCGGACCCCCTGAGGTCCGTCTGCAAAGCGCTTTGCAGGGATGCCTGCACGCTCCACTTCGGTAGTGCGCATGGTATAACCGTTACCGGTTAAAAGAGAGATTTTTTCTTCTAATGTTAATTTTGAGATTGTTTCTTGAATCTTCTGTTTCATACAAACGCCTCCCATCTCTGGTTTTATACTATCATACTTTTGAAAAAAGGAACAGTGCTTTTTACTCCTTTTTATATTCAAAATATGCCATTTCATTTTACTTTTTATGCTATTGGTGTTATACTAAAATCGAGGTGATTGTGGTGTATAGTTACTTTGAAAAGGAAACGCCTGAAATCTATATTTCTCACTGGACTGAATCGGACAATTTTGCATCACATTTTCATAACAAAATCGAGATTGCGTACTGCAAATAGGGAAAGCAAGCCATTAAGGCGGATGGCACCACCCATCTTTTGTCTGCAGGGGATTTGGTCATTATCTTCCCCAATGTCACCCACGAACATATTAAACAAGATGTTCCAAACACCGAAATGATTTCGGTCATCAGTACGCCGGAGTTTTTCACAGGTTTTTATCCCGAGCTGATTACCAAGCGCCCCAAAAACACCTATATTCCTGCCGAACAGGTTTCGGACACCGTACGATATGCCTTTGACAAGCTGGTAGACGCTAGCTTCACCCCAGGCGCTTTGGTGGGCTGGACTTATGTTATCCTCAGCGAGCTTCTTCCGCAGTTGGAACTGATTTCCGCACGCGCGGTAGACGGCTTCCACCTTGCCCCCAGCTTAATCAGCTATATCGATGAAAACTTCAAAAAGCCACTGACCATTCGCTATCTGGCGAACGAGTTTGGGTACAGCTCCTCGTATGTGACTCACGTGTTCTACGATCAGCTGAAAATCCCCTTCCGCACCTATCTGACGGCAGTACGGGCGGAGCATGCTGCGAAGCTCATCCGCTCCACCTCCAAGACTTTGACCGAGATCGCTTACGAATGTGGGTATAGCTCCACCAACACCTTCTGTCGGTGTTTTAAAAAGCACTTTTCGGTTACACCCTCCGAATATAAAAAGATAACAAAAAAGGACTCCGAATAAGAGTCCTTTTTCTTTGGTCTATTATAAATAACTATACATTTTAAACATGACTTTTCATCATTTTATGTTATTTGTATTGTATTTTTTATGCTTTTTATGTTATAATGGTCCTGAGGTGGTCATAATGTACCCTAATTTTGAAGGACGTTCCCGCAATATTTATGCGGCTTACCACGAGGGCCCTCACGGTTATGCCAACCATTTTCATCACAAGTTAGAGGTTGTCTACTGTTTTGAGGGGTGCCGCACCCGTCGTATCGGGGAAACACTATATCGCATGAAAGCAGGCGAAGTGTTGGTCATCCCCCCCAACGTCACCCATGAATGTGTGTATAGCGAGGAGGATAACGGCGCACGTTCGGTCGATGCAGTTTGCAAACCCGAACTGTTTACCGAGCTGTTGCCTGAATTTGCGGGGAATTTGCCCATGTCCCATCTGATTGCCGCGGAAAATGTCACCCCAAAAGCGGCTTTGGCTTTTGAAAAAATGCTGGAAGCCAAAAGTGAAGCGGAACTTTTGGGTTGGATTCTGATTGCCCTGTCCGAGCTACTGCCTCAACTGTCCATGACTCCGATTAAAAACCCCGAAGGTGCCTCTTTAGCACCGCGGATTGTTTCTTACATCAACGAAAACTTCCAAAAGCAACTGACCATCGCCCATTTAGCGCGCGCTTTTGGGTACAGCGAATCGTATATCACCCATGTGTTTTACGATCAGCTGAAAATTCCCTTCCGCACCTGCTTGGGACGGGTGCGGGCGGAACACGCCAAAAACCTGATTTGCTCTACCAACAAGAGCCTGACCGAAATCGCCAGTGAAAGTGGGTTTAACAACTTAAACACCTTCTGCCGTTGCTTTAAAACCCGTTATTCCATCTCCCCTTCGGATTACCGAAAAAAAGCACGGCAGGGAGATGAAACCTATACCACAGGGCATGTTACCTTCAAACTTCCCAACAAATAAGCCGAGGATTCTCCTCGGCTTTTCTTGTCATTTTCTTTGTATTTTTCACCAAAATACGCTGTCGTGATTGTCAAATTCCGCTTTCTGCGTTATAATGAGCTTGAGGTGATATTCATGTATCCTTACTTTGAAGGATTGACACAGGACGTCTATTTTCACCATCATGACTATGCCTACAGCTATCCCCCGCATTTTCATAATAAAGTTGAGCTGGTCTACTGCTTTGAAGGAAAGGTCATCAAGCGTCTGGGCGACAGCACTTATACCCTCCACAGTGGAGACGCTCTGATTATTTTCCCCAACATTGTTCATGAAACCTTGTTGACTACAGACGAAGAAAAGGTCAGTTCCCTCTCTGTTGTCTGTAAGACGGGGTTCTTTTCGGGACTGCTTCCCGATTTCGCCACCAAGCGTCCTGCCAACCCGGTGATTCCTGCAGATAAGATTTCCCAAAAGGTCCTTGGTGCCTTCCAAAAAATCTTGTCCGCAAAGAATAGCGCCGAGGTTTTGGGATGGACCTTGGTTGCCCTCTCCGATTTGGTACACCAGCTAGAGTTGGAGCCCATCAAAAATCAGGACGGGTTCAGCCTGGCGCCGCGGATGATTGAGTATATTAACGAAAACTATCAAAAACCCTTGTCCATTAACTATCTGGCAAAAGCATTCGGGTATAGTGCTTCGTACATTACCCACGTGTTTTGCGAGCAGTTGAAAGTCCCTTTCCGTTCCTATCTCACCGCGGTAAGGTCAGAGCATGCGGCAGATTTGATTTTATCCACCAGTAAAAGCCTGTCTGAAATTGCTTTTGAGGCTGGATTCAATTCGCTGAACACCTTCTGCCGATGCTTTAAAAATCGCTATAACATGACCCCGTCAGAATACAAAAAAGCAATGCGTGAAAAAAAGAATGCCGAATAGGCATTCTTTTTTAATGGTATCGGGGCAGATAGTCGCCATGGGCGGCAATCAGCTCGTCCACCATTCTTTTGATACTGTCAACATCCAGCTCCGCAGCGGTGTGAGGGTCTAACATCGCCGCTTGATAAATATGTTCTTTCTTCCTTGTCCGCGCCGCTTCAATGGTCAACAACTGAACATTGATATTGGTCATGTTCATGGCAGCACACTGAACCGGCAGAGCCCCTACATGGCACGGATGAATGCCACTTCCTTTAATCAGACAAGGTACTTCCACGCAAGCCTCCTGTGGCAGGTTGGAAATCAGGTGGTCTTTGTTTAAAACATTTCCGCCAATCTGGTAAGGAATGTTTTCGACAATACTTTCCATAATGCGCGAAGCATACTCACGGCTCCGCTCATGCTCACGGACACCGTTTTCACGCAGTTTCTGATACTCCTCTTTCCACGCTTCAATCTGGTGGATACAACGCCGCGGATACTCGTCTAACGGAATATTATAACGCTGAATCAGTTCAGGATACTTGCTTTTGATATAAAAGGGGTTATATTCGGCATTATGCTCGCTGGACTCGGTGCAATAATAGCCGAAGTGCTTGATGTACTCCATCCGCACCTTGTCTTTGCTGTCGGGGTCAGCAAGGTATCCGTCCACACGGGATCGGATTTCGGGATAAAGGTCACGGCCGTTTTTATCCTTGATTTCCAACAGCCATGCCATATGATTGATGCCTGCAATCAGCTCGCGATGCCCGTCGATGTATTCCTCCATGCCCAGACCGTTTAACAATTCTTTCACGCAAACCTGAACACTGTGGCAAAGACCGATGGTCTTGACCGGCATATATCGCTGCATATATCCGCTGAGCATTGCCATGGGGTTGGTATAGTTTAAGAGCCATGCATCAGGACAGACCTCTGCCATGTCCCGTGCAAAGTCTTCCATTACGGGAATGGTTCTTAAGGCGCGCATGATGCCTCCGATTCCGAGCGTATCGCCGATGGTCTGTTGCAAACCATATTTTTTAGGAATCTCAAAATCAATCACAGTACACGGATCATAACCACCCACCTGAATGGCATTGATTACAAAATCCGCGCCTTCGAGCGCTTTTTTACGTTGCTCCACACCCACAAAGCATTGGATGGTTGCCTTGGCACCCAGGGTATCACGCATGGCTTCTAAAATCACGCGGCTTTCTTCAATTCGTGCGGCATCAATGTCATACAAAGCAAAAACACTATCCCGCAACGATTCGGTCAACATGCAGTCCCCAAACACATTTCGGGCAAACGCAGTGCTTCCTGCGCCCATAAAAGTAATCTTCATATCCATCACTCCTTTATTACATTGTAGTTTGACAAGAAGTTTGTGTACATGGTATAATGTGCTTGTTATTTGTCTTTTCGTTGTTTTTGAGGTGATAAGATGATCCATTCAGTCATGGTCAGTAACGAAGGATATCAAGGCTTAAATCCCATAGAGTTCGGCTATGAAGACTGCAACAAGTCCCACTTTTTCGGACCCGCAGTGCGGTCTTACTGGTTGTTGCATCTTGTTGTTTCGGGAAAAGGGATATTCCGCGCCAACAGCAAAGAATACGTTCTGGAAGCAGGTGAGATTTTTGTGATTCCACCGTTTTTGGAAACCTTTTATCAGGCGGACGCGCATCAGCCCTGGAGCTATATTTGGATTGGGTTCACCACCGACGGTCCCCTGCCCTCACCCCTTCCCGACACCATCCACTGTCCCGAAGCCTTTGGGGTTTTCCAAGCCATGAAGCAATCGGAACAACTCAACGGCGGCCGGAGTGCTTTTTTAAGCGCACGGCTTTGGGACTTGTTCGCCCTCTTTTTAAAGCAAACGAAAACACCGGAGAATTACGTACAACGGGCGCTGGACTGCATCCATTCCGAGTATATGCACGGCATTACAGTGGAGCAGATTGCCCAACGGCTCAACCTCGATCGTAGTTATTTTTCAACTTTATTCAAGGAAACCATCGGCATCCCCCCGAAGCAGTATTTACAGAACCACCGCCTACATGTTGCCGCTTCTTTGTTGGTAGAAAGTCAAAAAAGTATTTCTGATGTTGCCGCATCTGTCGGGTATACGGATGTATTTACAATTTCAAAAATGTTCAAAAAACACTTGGGTCTCTCCCCCAGTGAGTATGTAAAAAAGCACACCTAATGGTGTGCTTTTTCTTACAGAAACGGACGAATGTCCGACGCCAACTGCGCTTCCAAATGAATCAAACGCTTGGTGATATCCTTCGACGTTTCGTCTGCCGCTTCGTACTGATTGAGATACTTTCCAAGGGACTTGACACCCATGTTGCATCCGTCAGTCATCAGGTCTGCAACGGTATGATCGGACTCGTTCATGGCAAGCATCATGTTGGTTTTAATCCAGGACATTCCCTGTGCCATGGGATTGGGCGCTTTCCCATCATCGCCAAAGCGGTCCAACGCGCCTTGAATCTCCCGATCCAAATCCTCGTGTTTTTCTTTACAATCAGTCAGAATACGTTCCAGTTCGCGGCTGTCCACTTTGTCCAGCACATCTTCAATCGAAGTAATACCCATCTGTACCCCTGCGTCACATTCGCGAAGTAGCTTTATGGTATCTTGTTCAACCATTACAATCCCTCCTCGGGTATAGGTTGCACCAAATACCAAGAAATATCCCTATACTTCGATACGTGCCAGACCGCCTTCGGACGTTTCTTTATAGGCGGTGTGCATATCGTGTCCCGTCTCTTTCATGGTTTTGACCACCTTGTCAAAAGAGATTTTCCGCGAATCCCAAAGAAAGCTGGAAAGGCTCACAGCGTTGATAGCACGCATGGCGGCAACCGCATTACGCTCGATACACGGGATTTGTACCAAGCCACAAATGGGGTCACAAGTAAGGCCCAAGTGATGCTCGATGGCGATTTCTGCCGCATACTCGATTTTTTCGATGCTTAATTCAAAGAGCTCCGCCAATGCCGCCGAAGCCATGGCACAAGCGCTTCCCACCTCTGCCTGACAGCCACATTCCGCACCGGAAATAGAGGCGTTGGTTTTAATAATATTCCCCATTAGCCCGGCCGTCATCAAAGCGCGGATAATGTCATCATCCGAATAGCGGTTTTTCTTCTGCTGATAGTATAGTACTGCAGGAACAACCCCTGCCGCGCCGCAGGTGGGGGCAGTAACGATAGTTTCCCCCGCAGCGTTCTGCTCCCCCACTGCAAAGGCATAGGCACAGACCATCCGATTTTCTCTTGTCTCTGCCGTTTCATCAATGTGCTGACTGGAGAACAAAGCTTTTGCCTTTTTGGCAACCTGTAGTCCGCCCGGCAAGATTCCTTCGTCATCCAAGCCACGTCGCACGGCGTCTTTCATTGCCAACCAGACAGTCTGCATATATTCATAAAAACCAGCGTCTTCATTTTCCAACACGTACTCCCACAGGCGGATGTCCTTTTTCTTGCAATAAGCGGCAATATCGTCAAATCGTTTTAAGGCATACACACTTCGGGGCGGTGTTTGAACATCACCTTCGAATACGATGCTTCCTCCGCCTACACTGTAAACAGTCACCGTATCCACCTCTCGCCCGTCTTGAAAAGCGTATAGGGTCATGATATTGGGATGAGGAAGGTCTGATTTTAAAGTATCCAATACAATCTCACAAGGAACAGGTGAGAAGGTTTTTTGAATCACCGCATCGGTACCGTGACCTTTTCCGGTTTTGGCCAAAGAACCGTACAAAACCGCCTTGTAAGCATCGGCATCGACATTGCGCTCTTTAAATATTTTGCAAGCTCGTTCGGGCCCGATGGTATGGGAACTAGACGGACCGCGACCGATTTTATAAAGCTCATACAAAGACTCCATTCCCGTCTGTTCGGTCTCTTTTTTCGTCTCCGATGGAGAAAAAAAGGTCTCTACCGAAACCCCAAAGACCTTCGCCAACTCCAATAAATGCCGACTCGATGGTGTCGAAAGACCCTGTTCCCACTTGGATATGGCACGGTCGGTAATTCCCAACCGCTTGCCCAAGTCTTTTTGAGACAGTTTGCGATGCGTTCTTAATTCTATAATTCGTTGCGGATTAAAGCAGTCCATCATACTCCCTCCTTTTCTTTTATTATAAACCAAATGTATCCAACTATAAAGGTCTTTTTCAAACGTTTTTGGCAAAAATATCAACCAACAGTTGATAAAAGAAAAGTCGCCCGAAGGCGACTTTTGAATTATATTAAGGTTCTTGCAAAGGCGAGGCCTTTTTTCAATGCTTCAACACATTCTTCAGGACCTTCATACTCGATGTTCATATACCCGTCATAGCCTGCTTTTTGAAGGATTTTAACGCACTGGGCAACCTTGGCATCCCCGTAGCCCACAACCGTCCCTTGCAGGAGGTTGGCTGCTCTGGATTCAAAGTAACCGCTCTTGTCCCCCGCATCGTAATAGTCCAGCTTTTTCATGTCTTTTAAGTGTACATGCACCGCCAGATTGGCAAGTTTGGAAACGCAAAGGGTATTATCCTGATCGGCACAGAAGAAATTGCCGATATCAACCAAAAGGGCAAAGTTCTTATGGTTCATTGCATTGTAAGCCTTTTCAACCCGTTCCCAATCCTGAAACGCGAAGCCATGGTTTTCAATCATGGTCATAATCCCAAGCGTTTCGCCGTAGTCTGCAATACGCTTCATATAAGGCAATGCACGATTCAGTGCCATGTCAAAGCTCAGTCCCTTGGGGAGCCAAGACCCCACGTCAAAACGGAAGAGGGGCACCTCAAACAACTTAGCGATGTCCAAATCATGACAGATTTTTTGGCAAGCAGCTTCCCGCTCTGCTTCGGTATCTGCCAACAGGTTCCCACCGGTAAGGTACGCGCAGATTTCAATCCCATGCTCTTTTGAGAGTGCTTTTAAACGCTCAATATACGCTGCATCGACCTCTTTGGGCAAATTGAAGTCGGTAAACTCAATGGCATCAAACCCCAGCTCTGCAGCTTTAACAAGGGCGTCTTCGGCGGTCATTTCGCCTTTGTTGAAATATTGTTGGAACGAATAAGAACTAACACCAATTTTCATTATTTTGCCTCCTTTAACCACTATACGT
>JAGAUM010000112.1 GCA_017620795.1 Clostridia bacterium | reverse complement strand
GTTATTTGGGGCTTTCCAGATTAAATACCCGTAGCCGTAGCCGTCAAAGGTTTTGGTGCCTTGGGGGTTGTTGTCACACTGACGGGCGGTGGCGCGTTTAATATAGTCCTCGTTTAAATAGCGCTTGCCTGCCCAGATTCCGCCGTTTAAGACGAAACGGGCGAATGCCAGAAGCTCCCGCGCAGTACACAAGATGCCCGAGTCTCCGAAGGAGTGGCCCCCTGGGGCTTGGATGCAAGCCGTGTCCGCAGAAAAGCCTAAATCCAATAAGACCTTTTCTTTTAAGTATTCCAAAAAGGGCTTGCCTGCCAACCGCTCCACTGTGGCACAGAGCATGAACGAGCCGGGGCTGTCATACAAAAAAGTGGTGCCGGGGACCTTGTCGGCAGGGGTCTTAAAGTACAAAGACAGACGGTCTTTCACGCCCCCCTCAATCCACTGGGGGGTGGAGGTGTGGCAGGTCTGCATGGTCAACAGGTCATGGACGGTGGTGTCCAACAGGTGCTGATTGATGACAGGGTTGCCTTCTACATATTCGGGGAAGAAGTCTGCCAGCTTGTCGTCCAAGTGCATTTTGCCGTCCTGAATCATGAACCCGACAGCAATGGAGATAAAGCTCTTGGAGACCGAGTACTGACGGTGCTTGAAGTCCGCCGTAAAGGGAGACCAATAGCCCTCGGCAAAAATCTCATTACCGCGGGCTAAAATCAGGTCATGAGTGGCAAGCCCCGACGCGTCCAAGGTGCGGACAAAGTCCAGCACCTTCCGCGAAGAGACGCCCACTTTTTCAGGGGTTGTTTTTGTAAACATCTTACCAGACAACGGGCAGGTTCAGCTCGCTTGCCGAATCTGCATCAATATACAGGGTGAATGCAGGGTGCTGCTTTAACATGGTAGCAGGAACTTCGTTGGTTAAAGTGTTCTTCAAGGTTGCGGCAATGGCAGGAGCCTTGACAGCGTAAGGAACGCAGGTAACGATGTTCTTGCACTTCATAATCTGCTTGACGGACATGGAAACGGCGTATTTGGGAACATCGTCCACGGTGGCAAACCAGCCTTCACCCACCTGCTGTTTTTTGCAGGTATCGTTTAATGCAACGATGATATAGGGATCTTCTACATCGAAGTTTGCAGGCGGATCGTTAAAAGCGATGTGGGCGTTCTCACCGATGCCGATTAAGCCGACATCGATGGGGCTTTTTAAGATTTCTGCAGACAGGGTCTTGATGTTTTCTTCGGTACCCTCAACAAAATGAGCAGCCTTTAAGTTAACCTTGGTGGTGAACTTTTCTTTCAGGTACTTTCTGAAGCTGGCAGGATGGGTCTCGGGCAGGTCTACATACTCGTCCAAATGGAACATTTCAACCTTGCTCCAGTCTACCTTTTCCTGAATCAATGCTGCCAGGGTGTCAAACTGGGAAGCACCCGTAGACAGGCAGAGTCTTGCCTCGCCCTTTTCGGCAATGGCGTCGTTTAAGAGCTGTGCAGCCAGCTTTGCTGCGCTCTTACCCAGTTCGTAGCGGTCTTTACAAATTCTGATTTCCATATTTATTTCCTCCTTATTCCGTTCACGAATACATCGGTAACGGTAATATTTTCATCAAATATAATCACGTCGGCATCAAAGCCTTCTTCCAACGCTCCCTTACGAATCCCGAAGAAGCTTGCAGGATTTAAAGTCATCATCTTCACGGCATCGTAAACTGATAAGCCGACCTCCTGCACCATGGTGCGAATCAGTCGGTCTGCCGTTGCCACACTGCCTGCAAAGGCACTGCGGTCTAAAAGCTTGGCGACCCCGTCCTCAATGACGCAGGGCATTTCCTCCCCCTTCCGACCCAGAAAAGACGGGCCTTCGGGCATGCCTGCGCCGCGCATGGCGTCGGTCACCAGACAGATGCGATCGATGCCGATCCCCTTGACAATCACCCACAACAGCTCGGGAGGCAGGTGTTTGCCGTCGGCAATGACCTCGGCCGTCATATCGTCATAGTAATAAGCGGACTCAATCACACCCAGTCGGCGATACCCCTGCTGACGGGTAATGGTGGACATTCCCGAATAGAGATGGGTCACCTTGCGGCAGCCCTTTTCATAGACCTTTTCTACTTCGGAAAAGACGGCATCGCTATGGCCGATAGACGGGCGGACACCGCGTCTGGACAAGGTTTCACAAAAAGCAACCGCCCCCTCCAGTTCGGGTGCAAAGCTCCAATGGCGGATGATATCGCCATGGTCGTCCAACAGTTCTAAGTACTCCGAAGGGTCGGGGATTTTGATGTACTCAGGGTTTTGAGCACCGCTCTGGGCGCCTGAAAAATAAGGACCTTCCAGATGGGCGCCTAAAATATTGGCTTCGGACAAGCCTTCGTCCATGACCGTTCTTAAGTTATTTAAGAATTCGGTCAATGCGGCATAAGAACAAGCCAAGGTAGTGGGCATGATACTGGTGGTGCCGTGGGACAGATGCATTGCCGCCGCTTTTATAATCGGCTCGGTGCCTCCGTCCATGAAGTCATAACCGCCACCGCCATGGACATGGATGTCGATAAACCCGGGAGAAACATACTTCCCCTCTGCATCCACTACCTCATCATAAGGCAAGGCGTCTGCGGTTACCGCCAGAATCTTTCCATCTTTTAAATAAACATCTTCATCGTCAATTAACCCCCGAGGGGTCAGCAAAGCGCCGTTGGTAATTTTGATAACCTTTGACATCAAATTCTCTCCATTCCATTGGATTGACAATTTGATTATACCATGTTAAAATATCGATGAAAAGGGACAAAATTGATTTATTTAGGATAAAACTGCATTTTTAAACCGCCTTAAAATAGCGGTTTATTCATCGAATTAGGACGGAGTTGCATTTTATGGAACAAAATTACACCAAAACAACCAATCTGGCATTAACCGATGCATTGCGAGAAATCGCCATTTGTCCCATCGACGTTTCCTTATACCTTCCCCCCATTAACTGGAAGGGCGACTGCGTGGGGCATATAGGCACCAACGACACCTTCTTTTGGGTGTTGGAGGGCGAATGTTTTTTGTTCATTGACGAGGAAGCCTTCCTTGTCCGTGCAGGACAACTGGCGTATCTTCCCAAGGGCAAGAAGCGGATGTATACCCACGCCTCTGCGACCTTTACCATGTACGAAATGGCCTTTTCTGCCACCTCCGACGGAGTGGATTTGATGGCGCTTTTAGGGCTTCGGGACGAGGATTATGTGGTGGACATCCCCGACCGCGCGGAGATGAGTCATCTTTTTGAGCAAGCCCATCGCAAGGAGCTGTCCAAAGACCTGATTCATCATCTGGAATGGTCCGCCAACCTGCTGACCGTCATCCATCGCTATGCCGATGCACGGCAACGAGCAAAATCCTCCGATGCACAGTTTTTCAAGCCGGTGCTTCGTTACCTGTCCAAGACGATAGACCGAACCGTCACCACCGAGGAATTGGCAGGGCTTTTATATATGCAACCCACCTATTTTATCCGTCGATTCAAAAGTACCTTCGGGATGCCACCGCAAGCTTTTTTCCATCAACTAAAGCTTAGCCGTGCCATGCACTTGTTAGTGGCAACCGACCTGCCTTTAGACCAAGTCGCCAAGAAGATTGGTATGGACGACGCCTCCTATTTTGCCCGATTCTTTAAAAAACACTGTCACTGTACCCCTTCCGAGTACCGAAACGCATTTAAAAAGCCGATGTAAGCACATCGGCTTTTTCTTATAGGCTGGTAATGTCCGACTCGGTGTCGGTAAAGGTCAGAACGGTCTTAAAAGAGACGGTCTCGCTGGGATTCAAAAGGGTCAGTTCCCCACGCTGACGAACGACATCACGGCCGTCAGGTAGGCAGTTACCAGGCTCTAAACCCATGACATACTCATGCTCGCCCATCTGCTTCCACTGGGTAAACTTGTTGAGGTTCTTTTTATCAAAGGACATGATTAGTCCTGCCTGAATCTCGGGGTTATAGATGCCACAGGAAGCCATGCCGTCCTGTTCTTTGACATCGTAATAGAAGCACTGCTCTGCATAGTCTGCCTGGGGTGCTTCCACCATCAACGCACGGGCGATGTCTGCCTGCGCTTCAGGGGTTCTGCCCACCACGCTATGGTTGGGAATCACCAGCTTTGCCGATTCGGACAACAAGGGATAGCCCATGTTAAAGTGATACAACAGCATGCAGGGAGCCGACTTGGCGCCTACATTCTCCACCGTATCCAAAAGGGTAACGGTGTTCTCTTTTTTAGACACAATCACCTGACGGTGCAAAAGCAGTTGATGCCCAAAGACCGACGCTTCACGGACGGTGGCGCGGACGGTCAGAGCCTCGTCTGTTTCTTCGTAAGAATAGTCCTCGCAGGGGGTGTTGGAGATGCGTCCGTGTAAAGGTAGCGTCTCTCCCTCATCGGTGCAGGGCGAGCCTACGGCAGTAAGACCGCAGGTGGTTAAAAATCCGCCTGTAAAGGATTTTAAGAAGCCTGCGCCTTGGTCGTCATAATATGTAGGAGCCACATACCCCACGGGAGAAAACCAGCCCATGTTCCGACCCTTATAGGTCACACGGGACAGGTCCATGCATCGGTCAGCAGATAAAGTGAGCTGCAGGCCATTACCGTTACGAATCTCCAAAAGGGTCATGCCCTTGCCTTTGCCCCGAACCAGCTCCAGTTCTTCTATGCCGCTGATTTGGTGAGGGTGTCCGATATACTTGTTCATTTTTATCTCTCCTTTTCTATATTGTAATTGTATATGAAAACCCTGATAAAGTCAAATAAAATCGTTGACCTTTGGAGGGTTCTGTGATAGGATAAACAAGAGAGCAAAATCCTTTTATAAAGGAGTGTTTACGATGAATTTACAGTTAACCGAAACCCGATACCACGAGTACAAGGGGCATACCTTTGACTTTGAGGGTTATCAAGCCACCATCATCTATCCCGAAAAGCCGACTTGGGCAAACCAGTACATCTGGCGAGCCGAGTTTTTGGGTGCTTTTGATCAGGTGGATGTGATGATGCTCCGCCGTGGGTATCATTTAGTCAATTTAAAAATCAGCGATATGTATGGCTCGCCCGAGGCGGTAAAGATCATGCATCGCTTCCAGTTATTCATTGAGGAGCAGTTTAACCTGCCTCCCCGTGCCATGATTTTGGGCTTCTCCCGCGGGGGTCTTTATGCGGTGAATTATGCCGCCACTTACCCCGAAAAGGTCGACAAACTCTATTTAGACGCACCTGT
>JAGAUM010000111.1 GCA_017620795.1 Clostridia bacterium | reverse complement strand
GAAGCGGTGTTTCGGTTAATCAGAACGACCACTTCCCAGTCTTCGCCCGTGCCGTCTGCCGTGTAGGTGCGGGTCTCCTCGGGCTCACGGTAGGTTTCGGTCATAATCACAGCGTCTTCGGGCAGAAACGCATTGGCAATCAGCATAGCTTCGGTGGTTACGCCACCCAAGTTGTCACGCAAATCTAAAATCAGCTTGGTTGCGCCCTGTTCTTTTAAAGAGGCTCTCTGTTCTTCGAAATCCTCATAAACTCCCGTAGTAAAGGAATAAAGGCGCATATAGCCGATATCCTCTGCCACCATTGCCGAAGAAACCTCTACCGGATGGACAGGGGAGCGAATCAGGTCAAACACCAACAACTCCGCTTCGGTGGTACGGAAGACCGACACCTGTACCTCAGTGCCCTTTTCGCCACGGAGCAAAGAGATGCACTCATTCTGGGTCAGATGGGCAATGGACTGACCGTCAATCTTCATGATGACATCCCCTGCCTTGATCCCTGCACGCTCTGCAGGGCCATCAGGGATGGTGCTATTGACCAAAAGGCCTTCGCCCTTTTCACCGACACTGATACCGATGCCACAAATCTCGCCCGATAGCAGAATATCCATTTCCGCACTGGCGCCTTCATTTAAATAGGCGCTGTTTTCGTCCAGGGTACCCAGCATGGCAGAAAGCACATCACCCATCCGCTCGGGATGCTCGGTCAGATAGTTTCTTAAAGACTCCTGAAACCATTCCTGAAAATTGGTTTCCTTATAATAGAAGAAGTCTACCAGCTTCACGACATAGTCCAGTCCGCCTGCCGCCTTTTCCCCCTCGTCCGTTTCTGCAAAAACAGGAACGAAAGAGCAAAGCAAAATCAGCGCCAAAACCAGAGCCGTGATTTTTTTCTTCATTATATATTCCTCCTTACATTCTGTCAGGAGCAGTTACACCCAACATGGTCAAGACGTTTTTAATAACGTCACGGGTTGCGGCACACAGCGCCAGTCTTGCCTGTTGCAATGCCTCGTCCTCACAACGGACGCGGCAAGCACCATAGAAGGTGTGGAAAGCGGCAGCCAGGTCCATGACATAGTGGGTCATCTTGGACGGCTCGCAGGTCTTGGCGGCGACACTGACTTCTTCAGGAAGCTGTGCCAACGCATTTAACAACGCCTTTTCTTCTGTAGCTTTCAAAACGCTTAAGTCCAGCTCGCTTGCCTTCTTGCGAACTATGCCCTCCTCTTCTGCCAGACGAAGAATGCTGCAAATCCGCGCGTGGGCATACTGAACATAATAAACAGGGTTCTCGTTAGACTGTGCAACCGCCAAGTCCAGATCAAAGTCCAGATGGCTTCCTGCCGCACGCAGATTGAACAGGAAACGTGCTGCATCGACACCGGTTTCTTCTAATAAATCAGTCAGGCTGATGGTCTTACCTGCACGCTTGGACATTCTGGCGACCTCGCCGTTGCGGAGCAAGCGTACCAACTGCATGATTACAACCTGGAAGCGGTCGGGGTTGATGCCTAAAGCGGACAGTGCGCCCTTCATACGGGCGATATGACCGTGATGGTCTGCGCCCCAGATATCGATGGCGCGGTCAAAACCACGTTTTTCCAGCTTGTTGCGGTGATAAGCGATGTCTGCCGCAAAGTAGGTGGGAATGCCGTTGGCACGAACCAGTACATCGTCCTTGGCTTCCTCTTCTCCCTGGGGCGGAACAAACTCGGAGGATTTGAACCACAAAGCCCCTTCCTTTTCATAGGTATAGCCACTCTTTTTCAAAAGGGACAAGGTCTCTTCCACCTCACCCGACGCGTAAAGAGAGCTTTCGCGGAACCATTCATCATAGTGAATCCGATACAGATCCATTCCGGCATGAAGCGCATCAATATTCAGCTTCAAGCCGAAGGCAACCAGTGCGTCACGACGCTCTTTGGGGTCTGCATCACGGAAGCGATCTCCTTCCTGGTCCAAAAATGCCTGTGCCCGCTCACGGATATCGTCACCGTGATAGCCGTCTTCGGGGAAGGGCCAAGCCTCTTCACTGCCCAAGACCAGTTGCATATAACGCGCCTCTAAAGAATTGGCAAACTTCTCAATCTGGTTGCCTGCGTCGTTGACATAGAACTCGCGGGAAACCTCATGCCCTGCCCAGTCCAATACCTCAGCCAGACAGTCGCCCAGAGCACCGCCACGGGCGTTGCCCATATGCATGGGGCCAGTGGGATTGGCACTGACGAACTCAACCAAAACCTTTTCCCCATTGCCGTCCGAAACACGGCCGTAGTTCTTGCCCTCTTTCTCAATCATGGGCAGAACGGCAGTGAGCCAGTTTTCGTTTAAAGTAAAGTTGATGAACCCTGCCCCTGCAATGTCCACCTTTTCAACCGGTGCGCAAAGGGTCATGTGGTCTACCAGCGCCTGTGCAATCTTCTGGGGAGCAGAGCGCTGTGCCCGTGCCATCTGCATGGCAAGGTTGGTGGAAAGGTCACCGTGGTCGCGGTTTTTAGGCTCCTCGATGACATAGGTCGGAAACTCCTCCATTGCAGTCAAGGCGCCGTCCGAAACAGCGGCGTCAAACGCCTGATGAAGCAGGGCGTCAATTTTATCTTTCGTTTCTTTCATGAGATTGGACATGGTTCTGTTCCTCCTTATTGATGCAGTTCGGTAACCTGGATTTCCAAACGGTGGGACGATACCACCCGATGGTCAACGTCCATGTTATAGCGAATCACCAGGTTGCCTGTGCTTTCTAACCGATCTTCTACTGCGGCGGCAGTGATACCCACCGACAGGGTGCCAAAGGGCGTTTCGTAACAGCCCAGATGGCGGTGGTCTTCTTCAAAGACCATATGTGCCGAAACAGGGCCTGTACGAGTCATTTCTGCCTTGTCTGCCGAAACCGACAGTCGGGTCATAACCCCCTCGTCCCCCAGCACTTCACTTTCGTCATAGCAGAGGGTGATGCCCTCCTCCGACTGGGACAAAGTCCCTTCGGTCACAAATTCGACCTTATCGGGTTCTTCGTCGTCCTGACTCTGTAACCCACAGATTGAAATCATTACTTTCTTTTCCATATTACACTCCGTCTATTTCAATTTTCTCCATTTGGTTCAAGCACTCATATAAGTCGCTGTCAAAGCGGAACATTTCGGGGTTTTTGCTGTTCTCACTCCAAAAATAGCGTAACTGCGGGGGTGTTCGGTCGGCTCTTTCGGCATCCTGTTTTGTCAGAAGCTCTTTTAAATGTTCTGCAGCCGCCTGACCGACATTGATTAAGTTTACCCCATCGGGCAAGGCTTCACGCAAAAAGGGCTCTAACAACGGGTAATGGGTACAACCCATAATCACCGTTTCTACCTTGGCTTCACGCAGTTCGGCAAGGTACTCCTCTGCCACCAGTCTGGTAACGGGGTTTTCGGGGTTCATGTACCCGTTTTCCACCAAAGGAACAAACATGGGACACGCTTTTTGAATCACCTGCACATCGGGGTTTAAGGCTGAAATCGCCTTTTTAAACGCGCCTGAGTTGATGGTGCCTTGGGTGCCCAGCACGCCAATAGGTCCCCGCTTGGTCTTGGCAACTGCCGATGCGGCGGCAGGCTCGACCACGCTGATAAGCGGAATGTCGCTCTCCGCGCGAAGCTTTGGCAGAGCAACGGCACTGGCAGTGCCACAAGCGGCGACAACCAACTTCACATCGAACTGACGCAAAAAGCGGATGTCCGATGCCACATATTTCAGAATGGTTTCGGGAGAGCGGGAGCCGTAAGGTACCCGTGCTG
>JAGAUM010000110.1 GCA_017620795.1 Clostridia bacterium | reverse complement strand
CTTCTTTTGGCTCAGGAAACGCTGAAAACAGCAGAAGAGGAGTTAAAGATTCTTCTGTTGCCCAAAGACCCGAATGATGACAAAAACGTTATTGTTGAGATTCGGGGTGGCGCTGGTGGCGACGAAGCAGCATTATTTGCGGCTGAGCTTTTTCGGATGTATAGCATGTATGCGGAATTGCGCCGTTGGAAGGTAGAAACCATGAACTCCAATATGACCGACATCGGTGGGTTTAAGGAGATTTCCTTTTCCATTGAAGGGAAAGGCGCCTATAGCCGATTGAAGTTTGAAAGTGGCGTCCATCGTGTACAACGAATCCCTGAGACGGAATCGGGCGGACGCATCCATACCTCGACAGTAACCGTTGCAGTTTTGCCTGAGGTTGAAGATGTAGAGGTGGAAATCAACCAAAATGATATCCGCATCGATGTTTTCCGTGCAGGCGGCCCAGGCGGTCAGTGCGTCAATACTACTGACTCTGCAGTTCGTATTACCCATCTGCCCACAGGCTTGGTGGTTTCTTGTCAGGACGAAAAGTCTCAACACAAGAACAAAGATAAGGCGATGAAAATCCTTCGTTCCCGTCTTTATGACCTGTTGCAGTCGCAACAGAACGAAGCCATTGCCAAAGACCGCAAAAGCCAGGTCGGAACAGGGGATCGAAGTGAACGAATCCGTACTTACAATTTCCCCCAGGGTCGCGTAACCGACCATCGAATTGGATTGACCTTGCATCGCATTGATGCTATTTTAAATGGCGATTTGGACGAGATTATGGACGCTTTGACCGTTGCGGCACAAAGCGAAAAACTAAAGGAGGAAGCAAAATGACAACAGCAACCATTACTATGGAAAACGGAAAACAGATAAAGTTTAAGTTATATCCCGACAAGGCACCGATTACGGTCGAGAATTTTATTAAACTGGCGAACGAGGGCTTTTATAACGGGTTGATTTTCCAGCGTGTTATTGAAGGCTTTATGATTCAGGGCGGATGCCCCAACGGCACTGGTACTGGCGGTCCTGGTTATTCGATTAAGGGCGAGTTTGCGGCAAACGGTGTCGAAAACAACATTAAGCATACCCGCGGTGTGGTTTCGATGGCTCGCGCAATGGACCCCAACTCCGCAGGTTCTCAGTTCTTTATCATGCATCAGGACGCACCTCATCTGGATGGACAATATGCCGCATTTGACATGGTCTTTGAGGGACTGGAGACGGTTGACGAGATTGCAACAACTCCTACTGGCATGATGGACCGTCCTATTCAGGAACAGAAAATTAAGACTGTAACCATTGCAGAAGAATAATCGAAAGGGGATGGGCACCATCCGTACCCTCTTTGCTATTTATTTGGGCAAGCTTTTGGTCATTCTTACGGGTCTGCTTGGCGGTGGAACCAACCTTCCCGGCGAAATGGCATTACGCTTTTGCCCGAACATCTTAAAGATTTTAGCTGCAGATTATCGCGTTATTGCGGTTACTGGTACCAACGGAAAGACCACAACGGCTGCGATGATTCAGCAGATTTTACAGCACCATGGCTTTGTTGCCATCAACAACAGTAGCGGTGCAAACCTAAAGGCTGGATTGATTTCTTGTTTCTTGCGCCATTACAAGCGTAAAAAAACAGAACGCTTTGCTGTTTTAGAAGTGGATGAAGCGTATTTACCTCGTGTTAGCGCTGATTTGAATCCCGAAATCATCGCGGTAACAAATATCTTTCGGGATCAGTTAGATCGTTTTGGCGCTGTTGAAACCACACGCGATTTGATTTTTGAAGCCTTTTCAAACGCTCCCGACTGTAAGCTGGTATTGAATGCAGATTTGCCGATGCTGGGCGTTTCGTTGCCGAACAAGGCAATTTATTATGGCTTTGGTTGCAATGCAGGAGAAACGCAAGAAAACGGAACGGAAGGAAAATTCTGTCCTGTTTGCGGAGCAGCCTTGTCCTATCAGCTTTCGACCTATGGCAATTTGGGCGACTACGCCTGTGCATCTTGTGAATTTCATCGCCCTGTGTTAGACTATGCGGTCGAAACGCTAATTGCACTTCGTGCTCATGAAACAGAGGCTGTTATTAATGGTCAGGGTATTATTATCAGTCAGCCTGGATTGTACAATTTATATAACGGACTATGTGCTTACGCGTGTACTGCTGAGCTAGGGATTCCCGCGTCTGTTATTGCTGAGAGCCTTTCTGAACAAGAGAGCAGGTTTGGACGACAGGAGTTGATTCAAATCGGTGACCAGCAGGTTCGTATCGTTTTAGTTAAGAATCCCGCCGGTTGCAGTGAGGCAATCAAAACAGTTGTTTTGGAGCAGGACGCCGTTACCTTGGCTGTACTGCTTAATGACCGCTTGGGCGATGGAACAGATGTGTCTTGGATTTACGACGCATCTTTTGAATCATTGGGTTCCATGAATCTCAAACGCGTTTTGGTAGGTGGCACACGCCTTTATGACATGGCTATTCGCTTGCAAACAGCTGGCTTGGAAACAGACAAGTTTGTCCTTTGTGAGTCTTATAAAGATGTTCTGGAAGCAATTCTGTCGACATCGGAAACTAAGAAAGTATACCTTTTGGCAACGTATTCGGCGATGGTCGAATTCCGCCGCTTTTTATTCAAAAAGGGATACCTGAAGAAAATGTGGTAAGAGGAAATTATGGAACTTCGTATCTGTCATTTATACCCCGAAATGCTGAATTAAAACGGCGATCATGGAAACGTCATGATTCTCGCGGATCGTGCCAAACGCCGTGGAATCTCTGTTAAGATTCATGACCTTTCTTTTGGTGAGCACTTTTCTGCGGATGCGTATGATATCGTTTTCTTAGGAAATGGTCAGGATGAGGAACTGGCCGCTGTTTTAAAAGAGCTTTTGGAAAATGATGTTGAAGCCTTAAAGGAATATGTTGAAGCGGACGGAGTTTTACTCGCCGTTGGTGGTGGGTATGAACTCTTGGGCGAAACGGGATTGTCTTTATTACCGATTCGCGCCCAAACTGCGGACCAACGCCTGATTGGTAACACAGTTGTTAAAGACGGAGAACGTTTTTATATCGGATTCGAGAATCATGCAGGACGAATGGATATTGGCTCGCTGAAGCCCTTGGGAAAAGTGGTATATGGTGTTGGTAACACTGGAAAAGAGGGGGATGAAGGTTGTCGTTACAAGAATGTTGTCGGTACCTATCTCCATGGCCCTTTACTGGCCAAATCTCCCGAATTGGCGGATGAGTTACTTTCAACAGCACTTTCTCGCCGATATGGTGAAATTGTTTTAGGGCCCCTTTCGGATG
>JAGAUM010000109.1 GCA_017620795.1 Clostridia bacterium | reverse complement strand
GAGGATTTCGACCCTAACCACCCTGAAAAGGATTTGTTAGACCGCAGAGCCTGCTCGGAATATATGAAACAGGCGTACCAGAAAATCGGTCGGGGAGCGGTGTGCGGCATCTGTATGGCAAACTGCCCACAAAAGTAAATAAGGTGTAACCCTTATGGGTTACACCTTTTCTTTTCAGTAAGAACCGGAAGAACGTTTATAGCTGTTTCCACGACGGTTTTCCGTGTTGCGTTTTAAAGACTGCATCCGCTCGTCACTGTCCTGCTTGAAGCGTAACAGTTTGTCCTCAAAAGAGAGGGATGCCATGTCTGCTGCCGTGCTGGAAAAATGGACATTGGCAGGTTTCTTGGTGGTCGGTGCGCTGGCAGGTCTCGGAGCGGGACGGGGAGTTGCACGCTTAATAGAGAGTGCAATCTTGTCTTCGTTCTCGATGGATACTACTTTGACCTTTACAGTCTGGTTCATCTGGATGTGATCGGCAATGTCGGTTACATACTCGTTAGAAATTTCGGAAATATGTACCAGACCGGTTTTTCCGTTCTCCAACTGTACGAAAGCACCAAACTTCGTAATACCTGTCACTTTTCCTTCAAGGATCATTCCAACTTCCGGCGTCATAGCTTTTTAAAAAGCCTCCCTTGTAATTACTCTACACTACTTTTCTTGGATACATCTACAAAGACCTGCTCATTTACATTCACAAGTCCAAGTTTTTCACGGGCGATTTTCTCGTAATAATCATCGGACAGCACCTGCTGTTCCGATTCTTTTAGCTGGGCGGCGCGTTCTTGCTCCTGCTCTAATTGCAAGCGGTACTGCTCTGCCTCTTTTTCTTTGGCGTAAATCCCACGCTCAATCCGAACAAACAAAAAGGCGGTGTATAAAGCAACGCCTGCCAAAACAGCGGCGCAAACCATGCGACGGAGACGAATCTTTTTGCGGCGGGGCTTTCTTTCAATCGTGTTTGCCACGGGGCAATCGTCCTTTCGTATGTATTACGTTTTTTTCATGAAAAGAAGTGTGCGGGCCAGTCGGGTTTTCAACCCCGACGCTCTTCTGCGGTTACGGCGCAGAAGTTGACGCAAACTTACGGATATTATTATAACAGGCTTTGCGCAAATGTGCAAGGGGAAAAGTACAAAAAACAGAATTTTTTTTGCCAGCCAAATCAGAAGGACTGTGGCTTTCATCAGCAGGGGAAGCAGGAATCGGGACAGGCAAAACAGGTACAAAACGATTCCCATCAAAAGGGCAAAAATTTCGAACCCCCGCAAGACCCCTGCGTTGGCATGAAAAAGAGTGTACGCGGTCAGTCCGCCTGCTACAAGAAAGTAAAGGATATCTTGGAAAAAGGTCCAGCCATACCCCACCTGATACAACCGTCCTGGGATGCGAAAGAGGTCAAACAACAACCCCAGACTCCCACCGCAAAGAAAACAGATGAAAAAGAGCCAAAGCTCATGGATGGGTGATGTGGTCAACGGAACATTCTGGACAACAGGCTTCCACCGCTCTTTTGACGAACCGAGTAGGCACAGCTGTCAATCTCTCCTTCAATCACCATTTCACCGTTGTCTACGCTGAGTCGGTTGATGTGCAGATTGTCCCCTTCAACGGTGAGCAAACCCAGCTCGGTATCCAAGCGGATGGTTTCCTCGTCGAAGCTTAAAACGTCGATAATCCCAGACAAACTCAGCTTTTTGCGCTGGTCCAATAACAGGGTATGGTTTCCTTTGCGTTCCTCCATAAAAAACACATCCTTTCACAGTACTCTATGAAAGGATGCGTCGGGTTATGACAGAATCTCGTATAGCTCGCTTGCTTCTTGCTTGCCTACATGCTCTGCAACATTCAGCACGCGGACCCGATGAGTCTTATCGCCGAATGCGATGACAATGATATCGCCTGCTTTGACATCGTAAGACGCTTTGACCACCCGATCGTTGACCGAAACACGACCCTGGTCACAAGCCTCGTTAGCGACGGTGCGCCGCTTAATCAGGCGGGAAACCTT
>JAGAUM010000108.1 GCA_017620795.1 Clostridia bacterium | reverse complement strand
TTGCGCGGATTTGCCAAAGCCAAGAAAATCCCCACCTTTGGGGTTCATCATGCTTTACAATGGTGCAGTGTTCCCCATGATGTGAAAGAAAAATATCGGCGGTTCCGATTGGCACTTTATGCCGCCTATCTGTTAGGAAGCCATACCATCAATACCGAAGAAGGGTTATGGCATATGGAGGAGTTTTACAGCCACTTCCATCGGTTTGATGAGTGCTTAAAGGTCTTTACGGAACAGCAACAGGATTTCTATCAATACACCCTAACCCACTCCCGAAAAGGAAGCCTGCACACCCCGATTGGCTTGATTCACGGGCGGTATGACGGGCACCACGGATTTGGGGAGCAGGTCTGGGGAATGTTCCCCTATACCGAGGCGGACTGTAGCTGGGATTTACTAAAGATTTACTATCCGCAAAATGAAATTCGCGGACACTTGCACAGCCATTTCGGCAAGCGAGATGCCTCTTTGGGCTGGCATTCGGGAACACCTTACGGACAGGTGGATGTGCTTCCCATTGAGTACAGCCGTGATAGTTACAAGGACTATCGTCTGTTGGCTTTTGCAGGCTATAACTGTGCAGAGGATTCAGACATGGACGCGCTGGAAGCGTATGTCAAAAATGGCGGAATACTGCTTCTGACCTGCGCCCATCTGACCGCGACCACCCATTATGATGAGCTCGCCGCAGGACGACTTTCCTACGAAAAAAGCTTTTTGGGTCTAACCGACGGAGCTCCCCGATTCCAAGAATCGCAAGTAAACGACATTTCGGTTTCGGTCTGTGTAAACAACACGCCTTGCACCGTTTTGAAAAAGACCGACGACGGGCTACCCCTGCTCTGCTGTTATTCTTTAGGAAAGGGCAAGATTTACTTATATAACGTCAGTGCCTATCCTGCCCATCCTGCGATTTGTGACGGCTATGCCGAGACCTTAAAAGAGCTGACCGAAAGCACGGTCGCTTCCGAATCGGTCTGGGCAGAATGTGGTGAGGATGTGGAGTTTGCAGTCTATGACTGTGGTACTGAAAAGCAGGTGTACTTCTTAGCCACCGACTGGTATCATGAGTCGGACGAGCCGCGCGATGCGACCCTGCGGTTGGGTGAAGAAACCTATCCCCTCTCCGTGCCCTTTGACGTCATGTTAAAAGTGGTGACTGACGGCAAGCGCGCCGTCTGGTGCGAGGATGAATCGGGCGAGGTCTTAAGCGTGCAGGATCGAATTGTGGTTCAAGGCACCCAAGAGACGGTCTTCTGTATTGCAGAGGGTGGCAAGGTTCGCCGTGTTGTGGTATCTTTCGGTTCGACACCGATTGAAATAATAGAATAAGGAGACGATCAAATGAGAGCGATTGAAGAATTAAAAGAAAAGCTGAAGAACCGAGAGAACATTCTCTCCAGTATGATTTGCGACGTTGGGTATACCAGTCTTCCCAACCTCTACAAAGAGTGTGGCGTAGACTTCTTGATTTTAGATCTGGAGCACGGTAGCTTCTTCCCCGAAAACATCGGTGATTTTATGTATCTGTGTAACTTGATCGACATTCCTGCCATCATCCGTGTGCAGGATTGCGAATACTATCATATTTCCAAGCCGCTGGATATGGGTGCTGACGGCATCTTGATTCCCCGTACCGAGACCATGGAGCAGGTGGAGATTGCCATCAATTCCATGCGTATTCATCCCAAGGGCAAAAAAGGTATCGGCGGTCGGGCGCTGATTCATGCAGGCGAGACGGTCGAAGACATCAACAAAAACCGTTTGCTCTTCTTGCAGATTGAATCCAAGCAGGGTATTGATTTGTTAGACGAAATTCTCACCAAGTACAGTGACGAGGTTGCCGGCATCATCATCGGGCCTTGTGATTTGTCCGTTTCCTTGGGTTGTGGTTTGGAACAGGATAAAAACCCGAAGGTTGTTGCTTGCATTGACGAGACCATCGCCATTTGTAAAAAGCATAACAAGTCGGTGGGTATGTTTATGGCCGAGGCAGAAAAGAAATGGTATGATCGCGGCATGAACATCTTCTGGGCGGCAACCGAAGAGATTCTCTTGATTCAGGCACTGACCCGTATCAAAGAGCAGATGGATTCTTTTGAAAAGTAAGTAAGTAACCAAATAAAAAAGCAAGGAGCTTAACGCTTCTTGCTTTTTTTGTGGGTATTTTTCGGGGCAGGCTTGGCGCCCTTGGGGCGAATCAGGCATCGGGGGCCAAAGCCGATTAAGTCCTGACGGTTGGCACGGGTCAGTGCCTCGTAGACCAGTGCATAGTTTTTAGGGTCTTTGTACTGGAGCAGTGCCCGTTGCATTGCCTTTTCATGGGCGGAGTGTGCCACATAGACCGGTTGCATGGTACGAGGGTCTATGCCCGTATAGAACATACAGGTAGACAGGGACCCCGGGGTAGGATAAAAGTCCTGCACCTGCTCGGGCTGGTGGTGGATGTCCCTTAAGAACTCTGCCAGCTCAATGGCATCACGCAGGGTAGCGCCAGGATGAGAGGACATCAGATAAGGCACTAAAAACTGGTCTTTCCCCTCCTGCTTGCAAAGCTCGGCATAGCGTTTGGAAAAGCGCTGATACACTTCTTTTCTGGGTTTGCCCATATACTTTAAGACCCGTTCGGACACATGCTCTGGCGCAACCTTTAACTGTCCGCTGATGTGGTAACGAATCAGCTCTTTAAAGAAGGTTTCGTCCTTGTCATATGACAAATAGTCTTAACGGATTCCCGAGCGGACAAAAACCTTTTTGACCTTGGGCAGGGCACGGAGTTTCCGTAACAGAGACAAGAAGTCTCGATGGGAGACCTCCAGCTTCTTGCAGGGGTCAGGAAACAGGCACTGGCGGTTTTTGCAGGTGCCATTTTCCAGTTGGTGCTTACAAGAGGGCTTTCGGAAGTTGGCGGTGGGGCCGCCTACGTCATGGATATAGCCTTTAAAACCAGGAAGCTCGGTCAGGA